>JABFRE010000197.1 GCA_013141325.1 Novosphingobium sp. | reverse complement strand
CGCCCCCGCGGCTACTATCGCAAGTTCGGCTTGTGCCGCATCGAGCTGCGTGATCTTGCCAACAAGGGCATGATCCCGGGCGTGACCAAGTCGAGCTGGTAAGGAAAAAGCGATGGCTCTGACCGATCCCCTGGGTGATATGCTCACCCGCATCCGCAACGGCCAGCGGGCAAAGAAGGACTCCGTCCTTTCGCCGGCCTCGAAGCTGCGTGCCAGCGTCCTCGAAGTGCTCCAGCGCGAAGGCTACATCCGTGGTTATTCGCAGGACGCGACCGGCGCCCATCCGCAGCTGCGCATCGAACTGAAATATTTCGAAGGCGAACCTGCGATCAAGCACGTCGCCCGCGTCTCCAAGCCGGGCCGCCGCGTCTACTCGGGTTCCAAGGAACTCCCTGTGGTGCGCAACGGCCTTGGCATCACCATCGTCTCGACGCCCAAGGGTGTGCTTTCGGATGCCGAAGCCCGCACCCAGAACGTCGGCGGCGAAGTGCTGGCGGAGGTGTTCTGATGAGCCGCATCGGTAAACGTCCGGTGGCTATCCCGAGCGGCGTCAGCGCCGAAATCGCGGATGGCGTGCTGACCGTGAAGGGCCCCAAGGGCGCCCTGACACTCAGCCTGCGCGACGAAATTGCCTACAAGGTTGAAGGCGAAAGCATCTCGGTGCTGCCCGCCAACGACAGCAAGCAGGCGCGGGCCTTCTGGGGCATGCAGCGCACGCTGGTTGACAACCTGGTGACCGGTGTCACCCAAGGCTACACCAAGACGCTCGAAATCACCGGCGTCGGCTACCGTGCCAATGCTCAGGGCAAGAACCTGAAGCTGCAGCTCGGTTACAGCCATGACGTCGATTTCGCGGTGCCCGAAGGGATCGAGATCAAGACCCCGGACAACACCACGATCGAAATCTCGGGTATCGACAAGCAGAAGGTCGGCCAGGTGGCCGCGGAAATCCGCCGGTGGCGCAAGCCCGAACCCTACAAGGGCAAGGGTATCAAGTACCGCGGCGAGTACATCTTCCGCAAGGAAGGGAAGAAGAAGTAATGGCCAAGCTCTCACTGTTCGACCGCCGTCGTCGGCGGGTCCGCACTGCGCTCAAGGCGCGCGCCGGTGGCCGTCCGCGGCTGTCGGTCCACCGCTCGGGCCGCCACATCTATGCCCAGATCATCGACGATGCGGCCGGCCGCACGCTGGCTTCGGCTTCGTCGCTGACCAAGGGCGGCAAGGTCATTGGCGCCAACGTCGATGCCGCTGCCAAGGTGGGCAAAGACCTGGCCGAGGCCGCCAAGAAGGCGGGCGTGACCGCTGTCGTGTTCGATCGCGGCGGCTTCCTGTTCCATGGCCGCGTCAAGGCGCTGGCTGACGCTGCGCGTGAAGGCGGGCTGGAGTTCTAAGATGGCTGACGAAACCAACATTGAAGCCGAAGGCGTCGTCGCCGAAGTGGCTGCTGCCCCCGAAGGCGGCGAACGCGAAGGCGGCCGTGGCCGTGGTCGCGGACGCGGCGGCGATAATCGTGGCGGCGGCGACCGTGGCGGTCGTGGTCGGGGTCGTGACGATCGCGGCCGTGGTCGCGGCGGCGATGACGAGGGCGGCGAAGAGCTGATCGAAAAGCTCGTCCACATCAACCGCGTTTCCAAGACCGTGAAGGGCGGCAAACGCTTCGGCTTTGCGGCGCTGGTCGTGGTGGGCGACGGCAAGGGCCGCGTCGGCTTCGGCCATGGCAAGGCCCGCGAAGTGCCGGAAGCCATCACCAAGGCGACCGCGTCGGCCAAGAAGAAGATGGTCCGCGTTCCGCTGAAGGAAGGCCGTACCCTGCATCATGACGGCAAGGGTCGTTTCGGTGCCGGCAAGGTCAACCTGCGGTCGGCTCCGGCCGGTACCGGGATCATCGCCGGTGGCCCGATGCGCGCTGTCTTCGAAAGCCTGGGCGTTGCCGATGTGGTGACCAAGTCGGTCGGCACGTCGAACCCGTACAACATGATCCGCGCCACGTTCGATGCGCTGGTCAACCAGACTTCGCCGAAGTCGGTTGCGCAGCGCCGGGGCAAGAAGGTCGCCGACCTGCTCGGTCGCGGCGGCGCGAGCGCTGCGGAGGCCGAAGCGGCCGCCGACGCGATTGTGGAGTAAGCGAGATGGCGAAAATCAAGATCAAGCAGATCGGTTCGCCGATCCGTCGCCCGGAAAGCCAGAAGAAGATCCTCATTGGTCTGGGCCTGGGCAAGATGCACCGCGTGGTCGAGCTGGAAGACACCGCTGAAGTACGCGGCGCGATCGCCAAGCTGCCGCACATGGTGGCCGTGGTCGACTGACCCTGCGCCATCCGGCACACAAGCAATACCAAAGCCCGGCCCAGTGCCGGGGCTTTGTCGTTGCGGGCCGGGGAGAGCGGCTGTTCGCGGCTTGCCTCGGACTGACGCCCGCGCCACACTCGCGGCGATGAGCGACCCTTCGCATCCTTCCGGGCGCGGCGCCTTTGCCTGGATCGACGCGATGCGGTTCATCGCGGCCGCGCTGGTGGTGATGGAGCACGCCCGCGATCTGCTGTTTGTGACGCTGCGCGAAGCCGGGGGCGTCTCGCCAGTGTGGCAGGCGTTCTATTTCCTGACCGGCTTCGGCAGCGAAGCGGTGATCGCCTTCTTCGTGATTTCCGGGTTCTGGATCACTGCGGCAGTCGAACGGCGCTTCGGGGCTCCGGACTTCTGGCGCGGCTACCTGATCGACCGGCTGTCGCGGCTGCTGATCGTGATGGTCCCGGCGCTGGCCGTGGGTGCGGTGCTCGATCTTGCCGCCATCCACCTGCTGGCATCGCCTTATGCACTGGGAACGTCGGGTGCGATGACGTTGCAGACGCCGGTGACCGACAGACTGGGCTTGGGGGTACTGCTGGGCAATCTGGTGTTCCTGCAAGATCTGGTTGTTCCCACCTTCGGTTCCAACGGTCCGTTGTGGAGCCTGGCGAACGAGTTTTGGTATTATCTCTGGTTCCCGAGCCTGCTGCTGGCGCTGCGCAGCCGGCGTTTTGGCCTGGGCTTGCTGACGCTGAGCGTCGGGTTGCTCTCGGGCGAGCTGGTCAAGGGCTTCGGAGTATGGCTGATGGGCAGCGCACTGTTCTACCTCGACCGCCGGATCCGGGGGGCGTCAGGCACGGGGAAGGGGCAAGCGGTGGGCCTGATCGGTCTCTGCGTAGCGATCGCGGTGATGGCGGCCGTCTATGGCGGCAGTCGGCTCGGTTGGGGTGGGCTTGGCCATTCGTTCGTGCTGGGCAGCGCCTTTGCCCTGGTGCTGTGGGCAGTGCTCCGGCTCGATCCGGCGCTGCCGGTCTGGCTGCGGTCGATGGCGACCTACGGGGCCAGGGCCTCGTTTTCGCTCTACGCCGCGCATTTCCCGTTCCTGTTGCTGGTTGTCAGCCTGCTGCCTCCTGCCGCCCGGACCCAGCCCGATGGGCCGCGTGCGCTGCTCTGGATCGCGGTTCTGGCGCTCACGTTGGGCTGGGGCTGGCTGTTCGCGCGGGTTACCGAGGCGCGGACCGGGGCCCTTCGGGGGTGGATACGCGGCCGCGCCGGGGCAACCACGGCACCGGCCGCCATTCCGCCGCAATGAACCATTGCCAAAGCGCGCCAATGCCACTATCGGCGCGCACTTCCATCAGCGCGACAAAAGCGAAAGCGAGTGCAAACCATGAAACTGAATGACATCCGCGACAACGCCGGTGCCCGCAAGTCCCGCATGCGCGTGGGCCGCGGTATCGGCTCGGGCAAGGGCAAGACCGCCGGGCGCGGCCAGAAGGGCGCCAAGGCGCGTTCGGGCGTTTCGATCGCCGGGTTCGAAGGCGGCCAGATGCCGCTGCACATGCGGATCCCGAAGCGCGGCTTCAACAACATCTTCGCCAAGGACTTTGCCGAAGTGAATCTGGGCATGATCCAGAAGGCAATCGACGCCGGCAAGCTTGATGCCAAGGCCGTCATCGATCACGCCGCGCTCAAGGCGGCCGGACTGGCTCGCGGCGGCAAGGACGGCGTGCGCCTGCTCGGGAAGGGTGCATTCTCGGCCAAGGCCAGTTTTGCGGTAGACGGTGTGTCCAAGGGCGCCCGCGAAGCCGTCGAAAAGGCCGGCGGTTCGGTTGAACTCCCCGCCGCTCAGCCCAGCGAGCACGAGAAGAAGACCGCGCGCCGCGAAGCCAACAAGGCCGCGAAGTAACCCAACAACGCCCCCGCGACATTTCGCGGGGGTAGTTTGTTTGCGCAGGGTTCGACATCGCGCATTCGTCCCTATATGGGGCTGACACGCGGGTCCGTGGCGGATCCCCAGCAAGGTGCAAATCTCCAATGGCATCACGCGCCGACAACATCGCGAGCACACTCAGTCTCGCCAACTTTTCCAAAGCGACCGAGCTCAAGAACCGGATGTGGTTTACCATCGGGGCGCTGATCGTTTTCCGGTTCCTCAGCTTCATTCCGCTGCCAGGGGTCAATCCGTTGATCCTGCAGTCGCTGTACAAGCAGACCCAGGGCGGAATTCTGGACATCTTCAACACCTTCTCGGGCGGCAGCCTTGAACGGATGAGCCTGATCGCGCTGGGGGTGATGCCCTATATCACCGCGTCGATCGTGGTGCAGCTGGCGGCTTCGCTCCATCCGGCGCTGGCCTCGCTGAAGAAGGACGGCGAAAGCGGCCGCAAGAAGCTCAATCAGTACACCCGCTATGGCGCGGTGCTTCTGACCGCGATCCAGGGCTGGTTCGTCGCCTCGGGACTTGAAGCTTATGGTGCGTCCAGCGGCCTGCAGGCCGTAGTGCAGCCGGGAATGGTGTTCCGCGTGAGCGCGGTGATCAGCCTGATCGGCGGGACAATGTTCCTGCTGTGGCTGGGCGAACAGATCACCAGCCGCGGGATTGGCAACGGCACGTCGCTGATCATCATGGCCGGCATCGTCGCCCAGATGCCGACCTTCATTTCCAATTTGTTCGAAGGTGGACGCAGCGGCGCGATCAGCGGGTTCGTGATCTTCGGCCTGATCGCCCTGCTGGTGGCGATGATACTGACGATCTGTTTCATGGAGCGCGCATCGCGGCGCCTGCTGGTCCAGTATCCGAAGCGGGCCAGCCAGAACGGCATGATGCAGGCTGATCGCAGCCACCTGCCGCTCAAGCTCAATACCGCGGGCGTCATTCCTCCGATCTTCGCCAGCTCGCTGCTGCTGCTGCCGCTGACTATCAGCCAGTTCGCCGGCAACTCGGTTTCGCCCGATTCCAAGCTGGGCAGCGCGATCGTGACGCTCAACCAGTACCTTGCTCACGGCAAGCCGGTCTACATGCTGCTTTACGCGGCGGGGATCCTGTTCTTCAGCTTCTTCTACACCGCAGTGGTGTTCAATCCCGAAGAAACGGCCGACAACCTGAAGCGCAACGGCGGCTTCATTCCGGGGATCCGGCCAGGCAAAAACACCGCCACCTACCTTGACTATGTGCTGACCCGAATCACGGTGATCGGTGCGATTTATCTGACTATCGTCTGTGTTGTGCCCGAATGGGTGATCGCGCAAACGGGGATGAAGCTGTTCTTTGCCGGTGGCACCAGTTTGCTGATCGTGGTCAATGTCACCGTCGATACGATCACGCAGATCCAGTCGCATCTGCTGGCCCACCAGTACGGCGATCTGATCAAGAAGGCCAAACTCAAGGGCCGGCTGCGCTAACGGGGTGCAGCCCGCCTCGCAATCCAGGGGGAGCGCGCGACGTGAACATCATCCTTTTGGGACCGCCGGGGGCGGGCAAGGGTACTCAGGCCCAGCGCCTGGTCGAAGCCCACGGCATGCGCCAGCTGTCGACCGGCGATATGCTGCGCGCCGCCGTCAAGGCCGGAACGCCGGTCGGGCTCCAGGCCAAGGCGGTAATGGAACGTGGCGAGCTGGTTTCGGATGAGATCGTCTCGGCGCTGATCGGCGAAGAGCTTGACGGTATGGGCCCGACGACCGGTGCGATCTTCGACGGCTACCCGCGCACGGCCGCGCAGGCCGCCGCGCTCGATGCGATCCTCGATGCGCGCGGCCGCACACTCGATCACGTCATCGAGCTGGAAGTCGACGAAGACGCTCTGGTCGAGCGGATCTGTGGACGCTTTACCTGTGCCAATTGCGGCAAGGGCTACCACGACGCGTTCGAGCAGCCGCGTGAGCCGGGTGTGTGTGACAAGTGCGGTGCCCGCGAATTCAAGCGCCGTCCGGACGACAACGAAGCGACGGTCCGGACCCGGATGGCGGAGTACCGCGCCAAGACTGCGCCGATCCTGCCGATCTATGACCAGCGCGGGATTGTTGCCCGGGTCAACGGCATGGCCGACATCGACCATGTGACAGCCGCGATCGAACGGATTATGGCTGGCTGATCGGCCCGGGCTGCACCCGGCGCGGACGAGCGGGGAGTGTGGGCAATGCGGGCAATCGCGGGAACGGTCGTGTCGGCTGCGGCTTTGTGGGCCGGGGCGGCGCAGGCCGAGGTTACGGCCAAGTCGGACGACGGGTTCGCCATCGCCCTGGCCGTCGATACCGCTGCCGAAAAGGATCAGGCCTGGCGCGAGCTGCTCACCCCTTCGCATTGGTGGTCGCCGCTGCACACCTGGTCGGGCGACGCGGCCAACCTCTATATTGACGGGCAGGCGACCGGCTGCTTCTGCGAAAAATTGCCCCGGCCCAAGGACGCGCCCGAAGGCCAACGGATGGGCAGCGTCGAACATCTGCATGTGGTCTACGCCGATCCGCAAGCCGGCCTGCTGCGGATGACCGGCGGGCTGGGGCCGCTCCAGGCTGAACCGGTGCGCGGCATTCTGACGGTGACGCTCAAGCCGGGAGCGGGGGGGACGCGAATCGAGCTGACCTACCGGGTGGCAGGGTTTGTCACAATGAAGGGTACCGACATGGCGCCGCTGGTCGACAAGGTGCTGAGCGAGCAGTTGACGCGGCTGGCCGATCGGCTCAACACCGCACCGGAACCAGCGCCTGCCCCGTGACGGCACGACGTTCTGGTGCCCCGGACGCGCGCCGGGGTCGGCGGCGTGACAGACGCGTTGACAGAAAAGGCGAATCGCCCTAAGCGCGCCCCTCAACCGAAAAACGGGATCGTCCGGAAGGCGTAGGCCAGTGTGCACGCCAGCCGGGCTTTTTGCCGTTTCAACCCGGTTGAAGCGTTGAGATGGGGGTCGATTGCGTATCGCCCCTGTGGAGCATGGAGAATTAAGTGGCTCGTATTGCCGGGGTCAATATCCCCACCAACAAGCGCGTGATCATCGCGCTTACCTATATTCACGGTATCGGCGCCCACAAGGCGAAGCAGATCGCGACCAAGCTGGGGATTGACCACAGCCGCCGCGTCCAGGATCTGACCGATCAGGAAGTGCTGCACATCCGCGAAGCGATCGACGCCGATCACACCGTTGAGGGTGACCTGCGCCGCGAAACCGCGATGAACATCAAGCGCCTGATGGACCTGGCCTGCTATCGCGGCTTGCGTCACCGCAAGGGCCTTCCGGTCCGCGGTCAGCGCACGCACACCAACGCCCGTACCCGCAAGGGCAAGGCCAAGCCGATCGCCGGCAAGAAGAAGTAAGCCTCGGTCTTTGATCGAACGCTTCCCTTCCCGATACTCGACAGGATAAAAGACAATGGCACGCGAACCCCAGCGCATTAAGCGCCGCGAGCGGAAGAACATCACGAGCGGCATCGCCCACGTGAATGCCAGCTTCAACAACACAATGATCACCATCACCGACGCCCAGGGCAACGCGATCAGCTGGTCCAGCGCCGGGATGATGGGCTTCAAGGGTAGCCGCAAGTCGACTCCCTATGCTGCCCAGGTCGCTGCCGACGATGCCGGCAAGAAAGCCGCCGAACACGGTGTGCGCACTCTGGAAGTCGAAGTGAAGGGCCCGGGCTCGGGCCGTGAAAGCGCGCTGCGTGCCTTGCAGGCGGTGGGCTTTACCATCACCTCGATCCGCGACGTTACGCCGATCCCGCACAACGGGGTCCGGCCTTCGAAGCGCCGCCGCGTCTGATCGTGTCCTGCGCGGTGGGGCGTCCGCCTTGCCGCTGTTTCGGATCGGCCGCGGTTCCACTTCGGAGCAGCGGCCGTCCCGCCAAGAATAACCCCAGGGGAAGTCCATGACTGTCAACATCAAGAACTGGCAGGAACTCAAGAAGCCCAACGCCCTCGAGGTGAAGCCGGGCAACGACCCCAAGCGTCGCGCAACCTTCGTCGCCGAGCCGCTGGAGCGTGGCTTTGGTCTGACGCTGGGTAATGCGCTGCGCCGCGTCCTGCTCTCGTCGCTTCAAGGCGCCGCGATCACCTCGATCAAGATCGAGAACGTGCTGCACGAATTCAGCAGTCTTGCCGGCGTGCGTGAAGACGTGACCGACATCGTGCTCAACGTGAAGCAGATCGCGATCCGGATGCAGGGCGAAGGGCCCAAGCGGCTTCAGCTTTCGGCCACCGGCCCCGGCGAAGTGACCGCTGGCGACATCGCCCTTACCGGCGACATCGAAGTGATGAACAAGGATCTGGTGATCTGCCATCTCGACGAAGGCGCCACGCTCAACATGGAACTGACCGCCGACACCGGCAAGGGCTATGTCCCGGCCGTGGGCAACCGCCCGATCGACGCGCCGATCGGTCTGATCCCGGTCGATTCGCTGTATTCGCCGGTTCGCCAGGTCAGCTACAAGGTCGACAACGCCCGCATCGGTCAGGAGCTTGACTACGACAAGCTCAACCTTTCGGTCGAAACCGATGGCACGATCACCCCGGAAGATGCCGTGGCCTATGCCGCGCGGATCCTCCAGGATCAGCTGTCGCTGTTTGTCCACTTCGAAGATGCGATGCCGGTCGGTGGATCGCCGATGATCGGCATGGCCGCTGCGCCCACCGAAGAAGGCGATACCAACCAGCTCAACCGGTACCTGCTCAAGAAGGTTGATGAGCTGGAGCTGTCGGTGCGCAGCGCCAACTGCCTCAAGAACGACAACATCATCTACATCGGCGACCTGGTTCAGAAGACCGAGGCCGAGATGCTCCGCACGCCGAACTTCGGCCGCAAGAGCCTCAACGAGATCAAGGAAGTCCTGAGCTCGATGGGCCTGCGCCTCGGCATGGACATCCCTGGCTGGCCGCCGGAAAACATCGAGGAAATGGCCAAGAAGCTCGAACAAGAGCTGCTGGGTTAG
>JABFRE010000024.1 GCA_013141325.1 Novosphingobium sp. | reverse complement strand
ATCACCTGCAGGGCTGCGAGGGCCGGCCCGCGCTGCTCGACGCGCTGCTGCCGCAGCTGTCCGGCCACGGCGCGCTGACCGACCTCTATGCGCGCGCGCTGGTGCCGAGCCCGCCGACCGAGCGCGGGCAGGGCGGCTACATCGCCGAAGGCTATGACGCCGCGCTGGACGAGCTGCGGCGGATTTCGGGCAACGCCCGCCGCGCGATTGCCGCGCTGGAGGCCAAGTACCGCGACCAGACCGGAATCGCCGCGTTGAAGATCCGCCACAACGGCGTGCTCGGCTATTTCATCGAAGTGCCGGCTGGGCGCGCCGATCCGCTTATGGCACCCGACAGCGGCTTCACCCACCGTCAGACCATGGCCGGGGCGGTGCGCTTCAACGCGCTGGCGCTTCATGAGGAGGCAAGCCGGATCGCCGAGGCGGGTGGTCACGCACTCGCTGCCGAAGAGGCCCATTTCGAAGACCTGGTTGCCCGCGCGGTCGCGGCGCGCCAGGCGATCGCCGCAACGGCGGCGGCGCTGGCCCGGATCGACGTTGCCGCCGGGCAGGCCGAACGTGCCGCCGAAGGAGGCTGGTCCCGCCCCGCGATCAGCGACACGGCGGTGCTGGCAATCGAAGGCGGACGGCACCCGGTGGTCGAAACCGCGCTGGCGGCGAAGGGAGAGCGGTTTGTCGCCAACGATTGCAGCTTGTCCGGGGACGACCGGCTTTGGCTGGTCGGCGGACCCAACATGGGCGGCAAATCGACGTTCCTGCGCCAGAACGCGGCGATCGTCCTGCTCGCCCAGGCCGGCGGCTTTGTGCCCGCCGCGCAGGCCCGGATCGGGCTGGTCGACCGTCTGTTCAGCCGGGTCGGTGCCGCGGACAATCTGGCGCGAGGGCGTTCGACCTTCATGGTCGAAATGGTCGAAACCGCCGCGATCCTTGCCCAGGCGACCGAGCGTTCGTTCGTGATCCTCGACGAGGTCGGGCGCGGCACCTCGACCTATGACGGACTGGCGCTGGCCTGGGCGGTGGTCGAGGCCGTGCACGGGGTCAACCGCTGCCGCTGTCTGTTCGCCACCCACTATCACGAACTGGCCCGGCTGGCGGAAAGCTGCGATGCGCTGTCGCTTCACCATGTCCGCGCGCGCGAGTGGAAGGGCGAGCTGGTGTTGCTGCACGAAGTGGCGGAAGGACCGGCCGATCGCTCCTATGGTCTGGCGGTGGCCAAACTCGCGGGGGTTCCGGCCCCGGTGGTGGCGCGGGCCAAGGCGGTACTCGACCGGCTGGAGAAGGCGCGGGCGACCACCGGCGGGCTGGCCGCGGGGCTGGGCGATCTGCCACTGTTCGCCGCCGCGGCCGAGCATCAGGACGAGGTGGTCGATCAGCTGCGCGAACGGCTGGTCGACCTCGATCTCGATGCCCTGACCCCGCGCGATGCGCTCGACCTGCTCTACGAGCTCAAGCGCGAGGCGCAGAGCCTTCCTTAACCGGTCATCGCTAAGCTGGCGGCATGTTCGGACCCAGCATCTTCTCGGTATTCCGCAGCCGCTGGAAGGCGCTGTGGTGGGCGGCGGGCATCCTGATGCTGGCCTATTGCGCGGTGCCTTCGCCCGAAGACACCGCGCAGCAGCAACAGGGGCTGAGCCCGGCCGAGGTCAAGGCGCTGCAGGACGCCTTCAAGGACGTTCCGGCCGATTCAGCCGAGTGAACGCGGCGCGGCAAGGGCATCGAGCTCTTTGCCCCAGCGCGCGATGATCGCACCCTTCATCCACCGCTGTTCGGCGCGTTGACGCGCGGCCTTGCCCAGCGCGGCGCGGCGCGCCGGAGCGTCCGCCAATGCGGCTATCGCCTGGGCCAGCGCGGCGGCATCGCCCGGCGGGGTCACTGCTCCGCACCCATCGACTTCCGCGCAGAGCCCGGTCCCCGGCTCGGTGGTGGCGACCACCGGGCGCGCCGAGGCGAGCATGTTGGTTAGTTTGGAAGGCAGCACCAGGTCCGCCGCCCCGGCGATCTGCGGCAGCAGGTGCAGATCGGCCATGGCCAGCATCGCCCCCATCCGCTCCACCGATTGCAGATCGTGGAGCTGAACATTGGCCAAGCCCCGCGCCTGGCGTTCCAGCGCGGCCCGGTTGGGCCCTTCGCCGCAGATCACGAAGGCAATGTCGCGGCGATCGCCGAGCAATCGGGCCGCTTCGACCAGCACCTCGATCCCCTGCTTGCGGGCGATATTGCCCGAATAGAGCGCCACGATGCGCTGTCCCAGCCCCCATTCGGCGCGCAGCGCTTCGGCGCCGGCGGGGTCGGGCGCAAACCGCGCGTCGGCCCAGTTGCGCAGCTCGCAAATCCGCTCCGGCGCAACGCCCTTGGCGGCGAGCTTGGCACACATCTGCGGGCTGATCGTCGAAACATGATCGGCCAGGCGCAGGATTCGCGCCTCGATCCAGCGCGCCGCCCGGGCGGCCAATCCCCCTTCGGGCAGCAGTCCGGTCGCCAGCGCGGCCTCTACCTCGAAATCCTGCAGATGGACCCACAGCCGGGCCCCGGCCAGCCGCGCCGCAATCCACGCCGTCACCACGCTGAGCAGAGCGGGGGCCACCGCGATTACCACCTGCGGCCGCCCCTCGGCGCGGCCCATCGCCGCATTCAGTGCCGGGCGCAGGGCGGCGGCGGCAAAGCTGGCGAGGTGGAGAATGCGCTTCAGCCCGCCCGGTTCGGCGGGAATGTAGTGCGGGCAGCGGGTGATCGTCACCCCGCCTTCGGTGCCGGTCCGCCAGCCGGCGGCAAACCCCGGATAGCGGCGCCACTGCGGGTAGTAGGGCTGCCCGGCGATCACCGCTACCTGCCGCCCCTCGGCGGCCAGCGCTTCGGCCAGGCCCTGGGTGTAGGGGCCGATGCCGACCGGTTCGGGGGCATAGTTGAGCCCGACGATCAGGATGCGGGCCGCGTTCATGCAGCGGTGATGGGTCCGAATCCTAGTTGGTGCGCTTGGGAACCGAGAAGGTTCCGGTGACCCGGCCGCCGCCGGTGCTCGAACCCACCGGCGCGCCCAGCGCCGAAGAGCCCCCGCCGGCACGGCCATCGACGCTCGAAACACCGCTGGCCAGATCGATGACCAGCCGTCCGCCGTTGAGCGTATCCGACCCGCGCCGCAGCGCAACATTGCCGGCGAGCGTGATGATCCGGCGGTTGAAATCGTAGATCGCGACATCGCCACGTGCGCTTTCGTCGCCGCGGGTGACGTTGACCCCACCGGTGGCGTCGATCCGTTGGATCTTGAGACTGCCCGCATCGGTGAATGCGACGGTGGTGCGCGCCGCGCGCAGGTTGAGCCCTCCCTGGCTGATCGCGACGTTGCCCGCCAGCACGACCCGGTTCTGCTTGTCCTGCAGTTCGATCCGGTCGGCGGCATAGCTGACCGGCGCATCGCTGTTGTGCCCGGCCAGCGCCTGGGCATCGGTCCGCGCGACGGCGAGGATCGCGACGGCGCCGACGGTAAAGCCCGCCAGCAGCGAGCGCAGGGCAGTCGAAGTGAGCGACAATTCGGCCATCACGGCATCCTGAGCTTGCCCGGCGCCATCAGCAACCGGGCGTTACCTTCAAGCGCAACGGTGCGCTCACCCAGATCGGCCACTATCCTGTTAGCACTGAAAGTGCCAGCCGGAATGGCCCCGGTAACCCCGCCCGCGCCGGTTACCCGGCGGGTTTTGAGGTCGATCTCGACATTGCCGGCCGACAGCCGGTAGCCGTCCGCAGCGGTAAAGGTCACCGCGCCGGGTACGGCGACCCGTTCGCGGTCATAGTCATAGATTCCGCTGGCCGCGATCAGTTCAGCCGGACCGTCGGCCATACGGATCCGCGCCGCGAGCTGCTCCATCCGGACCACCGGTTCGCGGGCACTGGCCTGCACCGCGCTGCCTGCGGTGACGGTAAAGGGGCGGCCTTCGCTGTCCACCCCGCGGTACATCGCGTCGGCCACCCGGATCCGGTCCTGGGTCACCGAAACCTTCTTGCGATCGAGCAGAAAGCTGACTTCGCCGCGCGGGAACAGCGGTCCGACGATCATCGCCGCCGCGACCACTCCGACCAGCGCGGGCAGCACGCGGGCGAGCAGCAGCACGCGCTTGTCGTGCGAGCCGCCCGGGGCGGCCCAGTGGCGGCGCTTGTCGCGGATGATGTCGGCGGCCTGGGTCATTCTTTTTCCGTGCCGGAAGAGGCAACACCGGCCCGCTCCCCCTGCCCGACCACCCACAGGGTACCATGAACGGGTGGTCGGGCAGGGGGAGCGGACCGGTGTTGCGAATCAAGCATAGTGATCATGACTCGTGGCTGAAGATGTCCTTGTCGGGCCATCCTGCCAGATCGAGCCGCGCGCGGGCGGGGAGGAAATCGAAGCAGGCCTGGGCCAGCGCAGTACGTCCTTCGCGCTCCAGCCGCGCCACCAGGATCGCGTGCATGGCGTGGAGATGGCGCACGTCCGACGCGGCATATTCGCGCTGCGCTTCGGAGAGGTCGGCTCCGCCCCAGTCGCTCGATTGCTGCTGCTTGGACAGTTCCTTGCCCAGGAGCTCGCGCACCAGATCCTTCAGCCCGTGGCGGTCGGTATAGGTGCGCACCAGCTTGCTGGCGATCTTGGTGCAGAACACCGGGGCGGCGGTAACGCCCAGGTAGTGCTCGATCGCGGCCAGATCGAAGCGGGCAAAGTGAAACAGCTTGATCCGCGCGGGATCGGCCAGCGCGGCCTTGAGGTTGGGCGCGGCAAAAGCCGAGCCGGGCGCGAAACGGACCAGGTGTTCATCCCCCCGTCCGTCGGAAATCTGGACCAGACACAGCCGGTCGCGCGGCGTTATCAGACCCATGGTCTCTGTATCGACCGCAACCGGGCCGGGTGCGAGAACGCCTTCGGGGAGATCTTCTTCGTGGAGATAGACAGCCATATGGAGGGAGTGCTTAGGCCGATCCGGGCGGGGAGGAAAGCCCCGCAATGCGAAGGTGTCCCGGCAATGCCCAGCAGCGATGCAGTTCCCGAATCCTGGCGTGCCGCGCTCGAACCGGTGCTGGCCGCCCCCGGGGCGCGGCGGCTCGGTGGGTTCCTCAAGGCCGAAGAGGCGGCGGGCAAGGCGATCTATCCACCGCGCGGGGCCCGTCTTGCCGCTCTCGAATTGACTCCGTTGGACCGGGTGAAGGTGGTGATCCTGGGGCAGGACCCCTACCACGGCGCGGGGCAGGCGCACGGCCTGTCGTTCTCGGTTCAGGACGGGGTCCGGGTGCCGCCCAGTCTGGTCAACATCTACAAGGAGCTGGAAAGCGATCTGGGTCTGCCGCGTGCCGCCCACGGCAACCTGACCCGCTGGGCACAGCAGGGGGTGCTGCTGCTCAACGCCGCGCTGACGGTGGAGGACGGCAAACCCGCCTCGCACCAGGGCAAGGGCTGGGAAGCGATCACCGATGCGGTGGTCGCCGCGGTGGCCGCCAAGACCGAACCCTGCGTCTTCATGCTGTGGGGCAGCCATGCCCGCAAGAAGGCGGCCCACGTTCCCGGGCTGGGGCCGGACACCCACCACCTGGTGCTCACCGCCCCGCATCCCAGCCCGCTGTCAGCGCACACCGGCTGGTTCGGCTGCAAGCACTTCAGCAAGGCCAACGCCTTTCTCGAAGCCAGGGGGCGCGGGGCAGTAGACTGGCGGGCGTGATCTTGCCACAGTCACCGCCATGGCACTTGACCTTCCCCTGACCGATACCGCCGCAATGCTGCGCGGCGCGCTGGAGCGCTATCTGGCTGACAATCCCCGGCCCGGCTGGCAAGGCCTGGCGCAGGACCTTGGCCTGATGGGCGTCGGCATTCCCGAAGCCAGCGGCGGGACCGCCGGCGGAGCGATCGAGCGCGCGGTGGTGGTCGAGGCGCTCGGCCCGGCCATGGCCGCATCGGACTGGTTGGCCCATCATCTGGGCGCTGCGGCCCTGGCCCGGCTGGCTCCTGATCACGGTCTGCTTCCGGTTCTGGCCGAAGGCACTGCACGGATTGCGCTGGTGCTCGATCCGGCGCTGGTTGCGGGCGGGGCCGATGCCGACTGGCTGCTGCATCTGGACGACGCCAGCGCGCGGCTGATCGCCGCTGCGGATGCCGAACGCCGGACCCGCGCGATGTTCGACGGCACGCAGCTGGCCGATGTCTCACTTCCCGTCGGTGCCGGGGAGGCGCAGGGCGGCGATCCGGCGGCAGTGTTCCGCTGGGCGCGCAACGCCCAGCTGGCCGCGCGCTGCGCCGAAGTCGCCGGACTGATGGCGCGGATGTTGGCCGATACCGCGGCCTACCTCAACAGCCGCGAGCAGTTCGGCCAGCCGATCGCGCGCTTTCAGGTGCTGCGCCACCGCACCGCCGACATGCATATGGCGCTGCTCAAGGCCGCCGCGTTGACTGAGCGCGCCGTGCTGGCCGAAGATCAGCCCGGCTGGGACCACGCCGTCAACGCGGCCGTGGTCGAAACGATCGACGCGGCACGGCTGGTCGGCGAAGGTGCGGTGCAGCTGCACGGCGGGATGGGTGTGACCGACGAGCTGGAGCTGGGCGGCCTGTTCAAGCGCGCGCTGACCATCGTCGCGGGATTTGGTCCGCGCACCGTGCATCTGGCCCGGCACGCGGAGACTCTGGTTTAGTCTGTTTCAGCGCGGCTGAAACAGGGCCGATGTTGCATTCCGCGTCAGCGGAAACACCATCACCCTAGCGAAACGCGGGCGATCAGGTCGCGCTGGATCTCGTTCGATCCGGCATAGATCGTCGCCGCGCGGCCATTGAGGTAGCGCGGCACGGCGGTGGCCAGCCGGTCGCTCGACTGGCCGTCGGGCACTGCCCAGCCTTCCGGCCCGGCGACATCGCAGCCCAGCACCGCAATCCGCTGTTCGGCTTCGGTGCCCTGCACCTTCAGCACGGAGGCATAGAGCGCGGCCTCTGCCCCGCTGGCGCCGATCGACTTGAGCTCGATCGCCTCCAGCGCCTCGACCGTCACCGCCTCGCGCCGGATCCGGTCTTGCAGCACCGGATCGCCGCCCGCCTCGTCGCGCAGCCGCCCAAGCGCCGCGAACAACGTGGGCGCATACCGCCCGCCGCGCTCGAAGGTCAGCAGGTACTTGGCCACCGACCAGCCCTCGTTCTCTTCACCAAGGCGATTGGCGATGGGCACGCGGACGTTGTCGAAGAACACCTGGTTGAGCTCGTGCTCGCCGGCCAGGCTGATGATCGGATCGATCGTCAGTCCTGGCGTTGCCATGTCGATCAGCACGAAACTGATCCCGGCCTGCGGCTTGCCCTCGGTGCTGGTGCGGACCAGCGCGAACATCCAGTTGGCGTGGTGCGCGTGGGTGGTCCAGATCTTCGAGCCGTTGAGGACGTAGTGATCGCCGTCGCGCTCCGCCTTGAGCTTCAGGCTGGCCAGATCCGATCCCGAACCGGGCTCGGAAAAGCCCTGGCACCAATAGTGCTCGCCCGACAGGATTCGCGGCAGGAAGAACGCCTTCTGCTCGCTCGATCCGTAATGCATCAGCACCGGGGCGACCATCTTCAGCCCCTGCGGCAGCAGGTTGGGGGTTCCGGCCCGCGCGCATTCGGCCGCGAAAACATATTTCTGTATCGGCGACCAGCCCGTACCGCCGTACTCCACCGGCCAGTCGATCGCGCCCCAGCCCCGGGCGGTCAGGATCCGCTGCCAGGCGATCGAATGCTGCGGTTCGGAAAACACCGATGTCGCCCGCCGTCCGGCGCGGGCCAGCTCGGGCGTCAGGCTCGCGTCCAGAAAGGCGCGCACTTCGGCGCGGAAGGCGGTAAGATCGGGATTGGTCATGCCCGCAGCCTTGCCCGAACCGCCGCGCTTGGCAAGTGGGCGCGATTCACCCGCAGAGCTTGAGTACGGCCTCGGCCAGCATGGCCCCGAAATCCGGTCCTTGCAGTGGATACAGATAGGGTTCGATCAGCTCCGCCTCGATCACTGCCAGCCGGCCATCGTCCAGCCGGACCATGTCGATCCGGGCATAGAGCGGTGGCTCGGTGAAGGGCAGCATGGCCATTACCCCTTCGGCTGCGGCGCGGTCGGACGGGGCGGGGTCCAGCTCCGCTTCGATCCCGCCGTACAGCGACTGGATGCGGTATTCGCCGGGCACCGCCTGCTTGACCAGCGCGTGGCTCAGCACGCCATCGACGAAGATGAAGCTGAGCTCGCCTTCCGACTGGATCGCGGGCAGGAAGGGCTGGATCATGGCCGGCTGATCCATCCGCCAGCCCTCCGGCGGCGGCGCAGTGCGGGAAAAGCTGTCCTGCCCGATCGCGCCCGCGCCAACCCGGCGTTTGACCACCACCCGATCGCAGCCAAAGTGATCGAAGGCGGCCAGAATGTCGGCGCGGGTCGCGGCTTCGGGCCACAGGGTCGGGATCGACACCGCGCCCCGCTCCGCCAGTTCGCGCAGATAGAGCTTGTCGGCGTTCCAGCGGACAACCGCTACCGGGTTGCAGACCGCAACGCCCGCCGTCTCCAGCGCGTCGAGGCGGTCGAGGAACTCGTCCTTGGCGCGGGTATAGTCCCACGGCGTGCCCAGGATCGCCAGATCGAAGCGGGCCAGCTCGGCCAGCGGCGCGCGCCAGTTGATATCGGTCACCTCGGCCCGGCCAGCCAGCCCCTCCCGCAGCGCGGCGATCTGGTGATCGTGCTCGAAGGCGTCGGGGCGGCGGGTGGGTGATCCCGGCAGGGTGTCCGGGCAGGCGAGGAAGGCGATTTTCATCGCCCCCGGTTAGGGCTGCGACGCTGCGTTGGGAAGCCCCGAGTTCAGCGCGGCAGTTCGCTGCTTCCCATCAGCATCTCATCGACCGCGCGGGCGGCCTGGCGGCCTTCGCGGATTGCCCAGACCACCAGGCTCTGGCCGCGGCGCATGTCGCCGCAGGCGAAGATCTGGGGATCGCTGGTGCGGTAGTCGATCACGCTGGCGGCCACGTTGCCGCGCGGATCGAGTGCCACCCCGGCCTGGTCGAGCAACCCTTGCTTGCGTGGGCCGGTAAAGCCCATGGCCAGCAGGATCAGATCGGCTTTGAGCGTGAACTCGCTGCCCGCCACTTCCTGCATCCGGCCATCGGTCCACTCGACCCGAATACATTCGAGACCGGTGACCTTGCCGTCCTGACCGGCGACCCGCTTGGCATTGATTGCCCAGTCCCGCTTGACCCCTTCCTCATGGCTGGTCGAGGTGCGCAGCTTGAGCGGCCAGTCGGGCCAGACCATCGCCTTGTCTTCCTTCTCGGGAGGCCGCGGCATGATCTCGATCTGGGTAACGCTGGCCGCGCCCTGGCGGTTCGAGGTGCCAACACAGTCAGAACCGGTATCGCCGCCGCCGATCACGATCACGTGTTTGCCGGTTGCGGTCAG
>JABFRE010000119.1 GCA_013141325.1 Novosphingobium sp. | reverse complement strand
CCAGCAGCGGACGCTCGTCCGCATCGAGCAGTTCGAACAGATCGGCGACGTCGGCCGGGTGCAGCGGCTCGACCAGATCGTAGACCGTATCGCTCTCGCCCGCCTCCAGGCAATCGCGCACCCGGCGAACGAAGTCCTTTTTCAGGGTGTTCTCATGATCGAGGCTGTCGCTCGCCCGCGCGGGATCGGCCGCCGGCGCGGTAACGATCAGGGCATCGGGGGCGAGATCCTCGGGGGTCATCGGGCGTGGTCTAGGCTGACGACCGGCAAAAGCAACCGGGGAGGGCGTGACTTTGCCGGAGAGCTGCCTATATCGGCTGCAAATTTCCGCAGGAGACTTTGATGGCCGACGAATACCTGACCCTGACGCTGGATACGGGCGACGTGAAGATCAAGCTGCGCCCCGATCTGGCCCCCGGCCACGTCGCGCGGATCAAGGAACTGGTGAGCGAAGGGTTTTATGACGGGGTGAAGTTCCACCGTGTGATCCCCGGTTTCATGGCCCAGGGCGGCTGTCCGCAGGGCACCGGGATGGGCGGATCGGACAAGCCCGACCTCAAGGCCGAATTCAACAACGAACCGCACGTGCGCGGCGTCTGCTCGATGGCCCGCACCAATGCGCCGCACAGCGCCAACAGCCAGTTCTTCATCTGCTTTGACGATGCCAGCTTCCTTGACCGCCAGTATACGGTCTGGGGTGTCGTCGAAGAGGGCATGGAACATGTCGATGCCCTGCCCAAGGGCGAACCCCCGCGTGAGCCGGGCAAGATCGTGAAAGCGGCGATTTCGTAACCACGCCCCTTCTCATTGGAGGACGGGATCAAGGGGTGGTAGCGCAGCGCGAGCTGCGCTCGCAAAGCGGCCCTTGGCCGCTTGCACCACCCCCAATCCCCTCCCCTGAACAGGAGGGGCTAAGGCTGTCCGGGCACCGCCACCCGCCGCACCGTCAGCACCTTGACCGGCGGTTCCAGCATCTGGCCCTTCAGCGGCCCTTCGCCCTTGGTCGGCGAAAGCGGCGCGTCCCAGATCTTCTTCACCACATCCATCCCCGATACCACATGGCCAAAGGCGGCAAAGCCGGCCTGGCTGTCCGGATTGGTCGCCTTTGGATCGGCATCCAGGCTGGGCAGGTCGGACAGCAGGATCGAGAAATCGGCCATCGCGGTGCCGGGGGCATAGCGCGCCATCGAGATCGTTCCCGCCTTGTGCAGGATCCCGGTGGCGCTGGTCGGCTCGTGGGCAATCGGCTTGAACACTTTGAGCGGATGGGCCTGCAACCCGGCCTGGATCAGGCCGTTGGGCTGGGTTCCCCAATTGAGTCGCATCGCCCGGTAGAACGGCATTCCGTCGAACTTCTTCGCATCGACATAGCGCACGAAATTCTCGACCGTGATCGGCGCGTGCTTGTGATCGAGGTCAAGCTCGATCGTGCCCAGCGCGGTGACCAGCGCCACCCGCACCGTATCGCCCAGCGGCGCCGGGGCAGGCACGGCCGCTCTGGCCTTGGCGGCGGGTTTCTTCGGCTTTGCGGCATCGGCATGGGTAGCGGACAGCGCGAAGGCGGAAAGGGCGAGCAGGGCGAATCGACGGTTCATGGCGCAATCATAGCCGCCGCGCCGTCCGGCTAAAGCCCCGCTTTCACCAGCCAGTCGTGGAAGATCCGGACGCTGCGCACTTCCAGCGCGTGGGGGCGGCAGACAAACCAATAGGAATAGGGGCTTTCCACCGCCACATCGAACAGCCGCGCCAGGCGGTTGTCGTGGGCGCGGTGAAAGTGGTCGTCGTGCATGATCGCGATGCCCAGCCCGTTGGCCGCCGCTTCCAGGATCAGCTGGCCCGAATCGTAGTGGTCGATCGCCGCCGGCTCCAGCCGGGGCAGGCCGATCGCCTGCTTCCACGCGGTGAAGCTGTCGGGCAATTCGGTGTGGATCAGAAAGGTCTGGCGCGACAGCGCTCCCTCATCCGGAGTATCGCCGATTTCTTCCGCCAGCGCCTTTGAGGTGAAGGCATAGACCCGGTTGTGATCGAGCTGGACCGCATGGTACGACGGATCGGGCTGCTTGGACAGGACGATCGCGGCGTCCAGCGTGTCGCCGACCCGGGCCAGCAGATGCGGGCTGGTGTCGATATCGATATGCAGCCGCGGGTGCTGCTTGCGCAATTCGGGCAAGCGCGGAAACAGCCGCTGGGTGCCGAACAGCGGCAGTACGCCCAGGTGCAGGCGCAGCACCTTGCTGTCCTCCACCTGGCCTTCGACGGCGGCGGCCAGCTCGTCGAACTTGGGGCTGACGGCGTCGTAAAAGGCCTGACCGTCGTCAGTCAGCTTCATCGCCTGATGCTGGCGGGTGAACAGCCGCTTGCCGATGAAATCTTCCAGCGCCGCGACTCGCCGCGACAGCGCCGAAGGACTGAGTCCCAGCTCGTCGGCGGCGGCCCGCGCAGAGCCCATCCGGGCAATCCGGACAAAGGCTTCGATCGCGCGAAGGGGGGGGAGGCGGCGGATGGCCAAGCGGGCTACTCTTCCGGTTCGTCCTGCGCGGGTGCGGGCGGGTGAAGCCGCAGACGGGTAACGTGTTTTTCGGTGCCCGCAACCACTTCCAGCGTCCAGCCGCTGTCATGTTCGAGCATGGCGCCAACCGGCGGAACCTGCTCGGCCAGCAAGAAGGCCAGTCCGCCCAGGGTATCGACATCCTCCTCCACTTCGCCGAGCCGCGGATCGACCCGCTCGCCCACGTCCTCCAGCTCGATCCGGGCGTCGGCTTCCCACATCCCGCCGTCCAGCATCACCAGCAGGTCTTCGGGCGCATCGTCGTGCTCGTCCTCGATCTCGCCGACGATTTCCTCGACCAGATCCTCGATGGTGATGATCCCGTCGGTGCCGGAATATTCGTCGACCACCACGGCCAGGTGGACCCGGCTGGCGCGCATGTCGCCCAGCACGTCGAGCGCGTTGCGGGCCTGGGGCACGAACAGCGGCTGGCGCATCAGCGCGGACCAGTCCTTGGGCGGCTTGCTGCTGGCCAGAAACGGGAAGACGTCCTTGATCAGCACCATGCCGACGATCTCGTCGAGCGTCTCGGCATAGACCGGCAGGCGCGAATGGCCGTGTTCAGCGAAGGCGGACACCACTTCGTCCCAGCTCGCGCTTTTGGGAATGGCGATGATCTCACCGCGCGGGATCGCCACGTCATCGGCGTCGTGCTCGCTGAAATGGAGCAGATTGCGCAGCATCTGCCGCTCGGGCTGGGTCAGATCGCCGTTGGCCGCGCCGGTGCCTTCGTCGCCGTCCTCGTGCTCGTCAATCGCCTCTTCCAGCTGCGCGCGCAGCGACTGGTCGCCGTCGCCGCGATCAAAGAACTTGCGGACCGCGCGCCACAACGTGCGCTTACTGTCCGGCTCCGGTGAATGGCTGTCCGCCATTGGAAATGTCAGGCCCCTGCAGTGTTACGAATGGTCGCCATATGGGTCGGCAATGCCGATCAGCGCAAGCGCCTTTATTTCCAGCTCTTCCATCGCCCTGGCATCCTGCGCCGAGGTCTCGTGATCGTGCCCGGCCAGGTGGAGCAGGCCGTGGACGATCAGGTGGGCGGCGTGATGCTCAAGGCTGATGCCCTTGTCCGCAGCCTCGCGCTGGCAGGTTTCAAGCGCCAGAGCGATATCGCCCAGCAGTTCGGGCGGGCCGTCCGGGGCAAGTGCCAGCAGTTCGCCGCGTTCCAGCATCGGGAAGGACAGGACGTTGGTCGGCTTGTCCTTGCCCCGCCATTCGGCGTTGAGCGCGCGGACTTCGGCATCGTCGGTGAAGAGGATGGAGGCGGAAAGGCGGGGGTGGGCGAGTTCGGGGGCGATCTGGGCGAGGGCCGTGGCGGCGCGCTGGGCCAGTTCTTCCCAATCGAGGGAAGAGGGCCATGGGGCTTCGATAGCGATGTCGAGTTCCATCCCGTGCGGCTAGGGCAGCGCGTGGGCTTCGACAAGCTCAGCCTGAGCGGAATTCGTTTGGAGGGGTAAGCGGAATTGGTGCATTCCCAAAACCCGCTCAGGCTGAGCCTGTCGAAGCCCATGCGCCAACGCGGCCCTAGGCGCCGTCCCCCTCATAGGCCTCGACAATCCGCCCGACGATCGGGTGGCGCACCACATCGGCCACGCTGAACCGCGTGATCGCGATGCCGTCCACGCCTTCCAGCCGGCCGACCGCATCGTTCAGCCCGCTCATCGCCGGGCCGCCGGGGATGTCGACCTGCTTGGGATCGCCGCAGATCACCATCCGGCTGTTCTGGCCGAACCGGGTGAGGAACATCTTCATCTGCTCACGGCTGGTGTTCTGCGCCTCGTCCAGGATCACGAAGGCATCGGCCAGCGTGCGCCCGCGCATGAAGGCGATCGGGGCAATCTCGATCTCGCCGCTCGCCAGCCGCCGCTCAACCTGTTCGGGCGGCATGCAATCGTAGAGCGCATCGTACAGCGGGCGCAGGTACGGATCGACCTTTTCCTTCATGTCGCCGGGCAGGAAGCCCAGCCGCTCGCCCGCCTCCACCGCCGGGCGGCTCAGGATCAGGCGCTGGACGCTGCCGGTGATCAGCTGGCTGACCGCCTGGGCCACCGCGACATAGGTCTTGCCGGTGCCCGCCGGGCCAAGCGCGAAGATCACATCCTTGCTGGCCAGCGCGCGCATGTATTCGATCTGGGTCGCGCTGCGCGGGACGATGGTTTTCTTGCGGGTGCGGATCATGATCGGCGGCGCGCCGTCATCGCCCGAAACGATCCCTTCCAGCGTCGGTTCGGCCGACATCACGATGATCGAATCGACCGCGCCGGGATCCAGCTCGTCGCCGCGCATCAGCCGCTGGTGCATGGTGCGCAGCACATCGCGGGCGCGGGCGACGTTGTCTTCCGGCCCTTCGATCACCGCGCGGTTGCCGCGTGCGGAAATGAACACGCCCAGCCGGTTTTCGATCAGCACAAGGTTGGCGTCAAACTGCCCGAACAGCGCACCCAGCACGGTGGCTTCTTCGAATTCAAGTTCGGCCCTGGCCTTCGCAGGCGCTTTCGTCGGGGCGGAACGGGTCGGCGCCTCGTGCCAGGCGCGGGCAGGTTTGCGGGCCATTTGCTCCTTTCACCGGGCCACTCTTGGCCCTGATTCGGGAAGATAGGCGCGCGATTGTTACGCGCAAGCGACGCGCGGCATTGCGATAGTGGAAAACGCTCAGGCGTGGACCGGCTGCGACAGTTTCGCGGACAGCGAATTGGGTCCGGCCTCGACCAGCTCGACCTCGACCAGGTCGCCGATCGCCGCATCGCCGGAAAAGTGGACCGATTGCAGCCAGGGGGATTTACCCAGCCACTGCCCCGCGAGCTTGCCGCGGCGTTCCACCAGCACGGTGCAGCGCTGACCCACCGACGCCTGGTTGAATGCCAGCTGTGAGGTGTTGAGTGCGCCTTGCAGCCGCTGGAGACGCTCGTCCATCACCTCGGGCGCGATCTGGTCGTCCATCGTCGCGGCCGGCGTGCCGGGCCGGGGGGAGTACTTGAAGCTGAAACACTGGGCATAGCCAACCTGCTCAACCAGCCGCAGCGTATCCTCAAACTCGGCATCGCTCTCGCCCGGAAAGCCGACGATGAAGTCGCCGGACAGAGCGATGTCGGCGCGCGCGGCGCGGACCTTGTCAAGCACCGCCAGATAGCTCGCCACGTTGTGGCTGCGGTTCATCGCCTTCAGCACGCGGTCGTTTCCGGCCTGAACCGGCAGGTGCAGGAACGGCATCAGCTTGGCGATATCGCGGTGGGCTTCGATCAGCCCCTCGGTCATGTCGTTGGGGTGGCTGGTGGTATAGCGAATGCGTGCCAGTTCGGGAATTGCTGCCAGTTCTTCAACCAGTTTCTCAAGCCCGCGCCCGCGGTCATCGCGCCAGGCGTTGACGTTCTGGCCCAGCAGCGTGATCTCCCGCGCGCCCGCTTCGATCAGCGTGTTCGCTTCGGCCACCAGATCGTTGAACGAACGCGATACTTCTGCCCCACGGGTATAGGGAACCACGCAATAGGTGCAGAACTTGTCACAGCCTTCCTGCACCGTCAGGAAGGCGCTGGGGCCCACCTTGCGCCGCGCGGGCAGGGCGTCGAACTTGGTCTCGGCCGGCATGTCGGTATCGACCGAGCGGCGCCCCTGCACCGCCTCGGCGATCATCGCGGGCAGGCGGTGATAGGCCTGCGGGCCGACGACCATCGACACCGCCGGGGCGCGGGCCATGATCTCTTCTCCCTCGGCCTGGGCGACGCAGCCGGCCACCGCGATCAGCGGCGCCGTGCCATCCTTGCGGCCCCATTCCTTGGTGATCCGGCCGATGTCCGAATAGACCTTTTCTGCGGCTTTTTCCCGGATGTGACAGGTGTTGAGCACCACCAGATCCGCCGCCTCGCCATCGGGCGCCGGGGTAATGCCCTGCGCGCCCAGCAGCTCGGCCATGCGCTCGCCGTCATAGACGTTCATCTGGCAGCCGAAGCTCTTGACCCGGTAGGTCCTGGGGGGCGGGGTGGAGGACATGGGTTGGGGCCGATAGGGCAATTTCGCCCTGAATCAAAGTCTCAACCGGCCAGCGCGCGCAGGATCGCCTCGCGCGCGGCCTGGGCCATGGTCTTGCGGTTGGCCAGCTGTTCACCGGCCAGCGGCGGCAGGAATTCGACCGTTACCTGCAGCGGACGCCGCCGCGCGACGATCCGCAGGAAGTTGTCCAGACCGTGTTCCACCCCGATCCAGGCGATCTGGGCGGCTTCGGGGCCATAGTTCAGCAGCACCGGCTGCACCGCGATCCCTTCGGGCAGGGGCTCGAATGCCGACAGCAACGAGCTCTTGAAGGGAAGCAGCCCGGTTCCGTCGCTGGTGGTTCCTTCGGGAAAGATCGCCAGGGCATGGGTATCGGCCAGCGCGGCGCGCACCTGCTCCACCTGATCGGCCACACTGGCGCGGTCGTGCCGCGCGACGAAGACGGTGTCGTTCATCGCGCACAGCCATTTGAGCAGCGGCATCGAGGCAAGTCCGTCGTGGCCGACAAAAGCGGTGCCGGTAATGTGGCTGAGCGCCGGAATGTCGAGCCAGCTGACGTGGTTGGCGATCAGGAACACCGGACCGGCGGGCTTGTGCCCCTTGGCCTTGACCGCGACCCCGGCAATCGCGGCAACGCCGGCCAGAAAGATCCGTGGCCAGGGATTGGCTATGCCGAGCAGACGATAGATGTAGTAGAACGGAACACAGATCAGCAGCAGCACCGCCATGGCCGCAATGCGCACTGCGACGCGCGCCCAGGCGCGAAGCGATAGGCTGCGCGGCATGGCCAACGTGGCGGCCATTGCCCGACTCAGCCCTCGCGGCCCAGGCGGACCCCGTAGAGTTCCATGCGGTGATCGACCAGCCGGTAGCCCAGCTTCTCGGCGATCTGGCGCTGCAGGGCCTCCAGCTCGGGATCGACGAATTCGATTACCTTGCCGGTTTCGACGTCGATCAGGTGATCATGGTGCGCTTCGGGTGCGGCCTCATAGCGCGAGCGGCCATCGCCGAAATCGTGCTTGTCGAGAATGCCCGCCTCTTCGAACAGGCGCACGGTGCGATAGACCGTGGCGATCGAAATCTTGGGATCGATTGCCGATGCGCGTTCGTGCAGGCTTTCCACATCGGGGTGGTCGCTGGCCTCGGACAGCACCTGGGCAATCACCTTGCGCTGCTCGGTAATCCGCAATCCGCGTTCGGCGCAGAGCGCTGCGATGTCGATGGCCTGGTGCACGAAAGCTCCAACAAGTACGATTTGCCCGCCGGGATCATAGACCGACGGGCGGATTGTTCAACCGAATGCGATTCTTTTGGCTTGGTGCGCCTTCGACATCCGTCGAAGGCTTGCAACACCAGCCCGCTCCCCCTGCCCGACCACCCACAGGGTACCATGAACGGGTGGTCGGGCAGGGGGAGCGGGCTGGTGTTGCAAAGGGGGCTGCGGATGCAGCCCCCGCACCTGCAATCAAGCCTTGGGCTTGCGGCCACGCTTCTGGCCAGGCTTGCGGCCCAGGCCGATCTTCTTGGCCAGCTCGCGGCGCTTTTCCGCATAGTTGGGCGCAACCATCGGATAGTCGGCGGGCAGGTTCCAGCGCGCGCGGTACTGATCCGGGGTCAGGTTGTAATGCGTCATCAGGTGACGCTTGAGCATCTTCAGCTTCTTGCCGTCTTCAAGGCACACGATGTAATCGGGCTTGATCGACGCACGGATCGACACCGCCGGTTCGGGAAGCTTTTCCACAACCGGAACAGCTTCGCCCAGCCCGGCGAGTGCACCGAAGACGTTGGTGATCAACGTGGGCAGTTCATCCACCTCGACGTTGTTGTTGCTGACATGTGCGGCGACAATGTCCGAAGTCAGCGTGATGAGCATTTCCTTTACGTCGGCCTGGCTATTTTCCATGACCTAGTCCCTTCCTTTGGTTTCTACCGGCAGTCTGCTTTTGTTAAAACCCAGCGTGTCGCAGAACGGTGGGTCACGTGTCGTTAGGGACTTTTGCGAGTGTAAACAAGCCAATTTGTGGCGGTTTTTGCCAGAATGAAGCCAATACTCTGTCCGCTGTTAACCAGAGCGCCGTTATTTACTTGAGCTGATATGAAAAAGTAACCGCATCCAAACGCGATCCGTCCGGGGTCTTGTAGTAGTTGAGCCGTTCGCCAACCGCAACAAAACCGAATGAACGGTAAAGGGCCCCGGCGGGATTGTCGCGGCGCATTTCCAGGAACAGCTGCTGGGCAGCGCGGGTCTTGGCATCCGCAGCGAAGCGGTCAAGCAATTTGCGCCCCAGCCCCTGTCCCCGTGCGGACGGGATCACCGCCAGCAGCAGCAGTTCCTCTTCCTCGAACCCGGTGCGTGACAGGAAGAAGCCGCAGGCCGCCTCGCCGGGTGCGGGCGGCTGCCCGTTCGGCGCGATCAGGCGGTGGTGGCAATTGCCCAGAATCAGCGCGTCCTCCACCTGACGCCGGGTCCAGGCTTCGCCATAGGCGGGATCGAAGGCGGCCTGCATCACCGCCATGATCCGGTCGAGATCGTCGGCCGGGCCGGTCACCGCTGCGCGTCCGGCAGCCGGGCGTCGGGCGCGCGGCCATAGAGCGGCTGCACCTCGGCGAGCAGCGTGCCATCGGGCAACTGGAGCAGTGCGCGGGCATCGGGCCACAACTCCAGCGCTTCGCCGCTTCCGCGCCGGGCAACCAGCGCGGCGGCCTGGCTTCCGGCGACCAGCGCTTCGCAGATCTGGTCAGCCGCCGCCTCGGGGGCAAGCGCGGCGAGTTCCGAAATGGCATCCCCGTTGGCGGCGAAGCGTTGCACGAACCATTCGCCGTGGCCGCCGGTGTTGACGACCGCAACCGGCACCGCCCCACGCTCGGCCTGCGCCATCGCTGCAACAAGCGCCAGCGTCGGATAGCCGACCAGTTCCGCATTCCACGCG
>JABFRE010000208.1 GCA_013141325.1 Novosphingobium sp. | reverse complement strand
CTTGTTTATCCCCCCCTCCCAAGGCCCGGCCCAGGTTCGGCTCATCCGATCGTACGTAACCAACGTCACGAAGGGTGCTTCCCATGACCGACACCATGTTTCGATTGTTGCACCGCCATCAGCAGCTCGACGAGCAGTTGCATCTGGCGGCCAGGCGCTTGCGGCCGGACCCTTATGAGGTCGCGCGGCTCAAAAAGCTCAAGCTGGCGGTGAAAGACCGCCTGACGCGTCTGGCCGGTCTGCGGCACGCCTGATCCCCGCCGCCGGTCCGGGCTGAATGGCCAGACCGGCGGCGCTTTTTTCAAAGGGTCCAACCATGGAATTCCTGTTTGCCGACTGGCTGGGTACGCCGGTCTGGTTCTGGCTGGCCTTTGCCGGCCTTGTCCTCGTTCTCACCACCTTCGACCTTGGCTTGCTGCACAGGGAGGACCGGGAAATGGGGATCGGCGAATCGCTGAAACTGTCAGCTTTCTATATCGCGGTCGCGCTGGCCTTCGGGGCCTGGGTCTGGGCGGCGAAGGGCGGCGATCTGGGAATGAAGTACTACACCGGGTTCTTCATCGAAAAGGCGCTGTCGATCGACAATGTCTTCGTGATCAGCCTGATCTTCACGTTCTTTGCCGTGCCGCCCAGATACCAGTACCGGGCGCTGCTGTGGGGAATCCTGGCGGTGATCGTGCTGCGCGGGGCGATGATCGCGGCGGGCGCGGCGCTGGTCGACCAGGCCTATTGGGTACTCTACATCTTTGCCGCCTTCCTGATCTACACCGGCGTGCGGATGATGTGGGTCAGCGATCACGTCCCCGATCTGGCGCAGAATCCTGTGATCCGCTGGATCTCGGCCCACCTGCGGGTCACCAAGGAGCACCACGGCGAGCGGTTCCTGGTCAAGGTGCGCGATGATCAGACCGGCAAGCTGGTCATTGCCGCCACCCCGCTGCTGCTGGCGCTGGTGGTCATCAATCTGGCGGATCTGGTCTTTGCGGTCGATTCGGTTCCGGCGATCTTCGCGATCACCACCGATACCTTCGTGGTCTACACCAGCAACATCATGGCGATCCTCGGCCTGCGTGCGCTCTATTTCGCGCTGGCGGCGATGGTCCACCGCTTCCACTACCTGAAGTACGCACTGGCGGCGGTGCTGGTGTTCATCGGATCGAAGATCCTGATCGCCGATTTTGTGCTGGGCGGAGCCAAGTTTCCGCCGCTGGCCAGTCTGGGCGTCACCTTCGCGCTGATCGCGGCCGGCATCGGCTATTCGTTGTGGAAGACGCGCGAGCCTCCGGTCAATGCTGGCGGATGAGTGCCACGAATGCCTCGCCATAGGCCTCCAGCTTGCGGGCGCCGACCCCGCCAATCCCGCCCAGCGCGGCAAGGCTGGCGGGGCGGCTCTCGGCCATTTCGCGCAGGGTCGAATCGTGGAAGATGACATAGGGTGGCACTCCCGCCTCCAGCGCCAGATCGCGGCGCAGGGTGCGCAGGGCCTCGAACAGCGGATCGCCAAGCGGGTTGACCCCGCCTGAGCGGTCGCGCCGGGCCTTGCGAACCGTCTCGCGGCGCGGGGCGAGGGCAATCATCACCGGCGTATCGCCCTTGAGGATTTCCCGGGCGTCGTGGCCCAGCGCCAGCCCGCCATGCTCGGTCGGCAGCAGACTGCCGCGCGCCTGCAATGCCCGGGCCAGCGGCCGCAGCAGCGGCGCCTCGTCGCTGGTGACGATACCGAACACCGACAGTTGATCGTGCCCGCGCTGCGAAACCCGCGCGTCGGCGGTGCCGGTCAGGACCTTTTCGATGTGGCCCAGCCCAAAGCTCTGGCCGGTGCGGTACACGGCCGACAGCAGTTTTTGGGCCAGCTGGGTGGCATCGACGATCCCCGGGGCCTCCAGGCAATTGTCGCAGTTGCCGCAGGACTGGGGCGGATCCTCGCCGAAGTGGCGCAGCAACAGTGCGCGGCGGCAGCCGCCCGTTTCCACGAGGGCGGCCAGCGCATCGAGCCGGGCGCGCTCGCCGGCGCGGCGGTGCTCTTCCACCTCGTCCAATCGCTGCCGCGCCCGGGCGAAATCGTCGGCCCCCCACAGCATCAGCGCCAACGCGGGATCGCCGTCGCGCCCGGCGCGCCCGGTTTCCTGATAATACCCCTCGATCGATTTGGGGATTCCGGCATGGGCGACAAAGCGCACATCGGGCTTGTCGATCCCCATCCCGAAAGCGACGGTTGCGACCATCACCATGTCCTCGCTGGCAACGAAGGCCGCCTGATTGGAGGCGCGGACCCCGGCATCGAGCCCGGCATGGTAGGGCAGCACAGTGCGGCCGGTGGCGACGGCCAGCTTTTCCGCCAGTTCCTCCACCTTGCGGCGGGTCGGGGCATAGACGATGCCGGGTCCCGGCTGCTCGGCCATCAGTGCGGTCAGCTGGCGCACCGGATTGTCGCGGTGGCGGATCGCATAGCGGATATTGGGCCGGTCGAACCCGGCGACGATCATCCCGTCCTCGGCTATGCCCAGCTGGGTCAGGATATCGGCGCGGGTGTGGGCATCGGCCGTGGCGGTCAGCGCCAAACGCGGCACCGCCGGAAAGGCGTCCATCAGCGGGCGCAGCAGGCGGTAGTCGGGGCGGAAATCGTGCCCCCATTCAGAGACGCAGTGCGCCTCGTCGATCGCGAACAGGCTTACCTGCGCCTTGCTAAGCAATTCGCGGAAATGCCCCTGGCTGGCGCGTTCGGGGGCGGCATAAAGCAGATCGAGCTGGCCGCTTCGGAACGCGTCGATTGCCTGTTCGCGCGCCTCTTCGCTATCGGCGCTGGTCAGGCTGGCGGCGCGGATCCCGTTGGCCGCCGCCGCGCGCAGCTGGTCGTGCATCAGCGCTATCAGCGGTGATATCACCACGCAGGTGCCTGGCAGGATCACGGAGGGCAGCTGATAGGTCAGGCTTTTGCCGGCACCGGTCGGCATCACCGCCAGCGTGCTCTGCCCGGCCAGCACACGGCCCACCACCCGATCCTGAACTCCGCGAAAGGCGGCGAATCCGAACGTGGCGTGGAGTTGGTCGAGCAAATCGGGCGGCATCGTCGGGCGCCCTCCTATCCCCCGCGAGCCTGGTACGGAAGTGTTTTGCGGCCGGTCCGGTACGCTTTTCCCCTGGCACGCAGAATCACGAAAATACGTCGGTTATGTGGCCCGACGTGGCGCCCTCCTTGGCAAGACGGCAATCGAGATAGATCGAGGTCATCAACGCGCTGATGAACATCCCCGCAGCCCAGCCGTAAACCAGCGTGACGAGGTAGAACGCCGGTGACAAGGCCTGACCGGCAAGCAGTGTGGCCGACGAACCGAAGATCAGCCCGCCGAACACCACCAGCGGTGCATACATGATGAGCAGACCCATCAGCAGTGTCCCAAATATCGGCCAGCGATAGCCTTTGGTCAGCGCACGGCTGCGCCCGAAGCTTTCGGTCACGCTGCAGTCTTCGCCGACCAGTGCAGGCAGCGCGGCGCTCCACATGGTGATCAGGATCAGACCGGGCACCAGCAGCAGGATCCAGCCGAGCCCAACGCCCAGAATCCAGAGAATCATCAGGCCAAGCCCGGGCAGAAACTTGGCCAGCCCGAAGGTGAAGCAGTCCGCCACCGAAACCGGCGCCCGCCGCTCCACCGCCAAATAACCGTGGATCGATCCGGTGTAGACGACCACGCCCAGCACGAGGCTTCCCACCACGCTCAGCCAGTACCAGACCGAGCCGAACAGCGCGGCCGGAGCCGCAGCGCCGCCCGCCACGGTCTGCCGAAGCGAGGACGCAAGCTGGCTTTGGACGATGTAGGAAAGCACTGTGCTGATAACCTGCAGGATCAACAAGAACACCCCGACCGTGGGCAATCCGCCGCGGACCAACGTGAAGGCGCGCGATAGCGTTCGTCCGAATCTGTAATCTTCCATGAATCCGGTGCCCCTTTGCCGAATGATTGCGCGAGGCTAACCGGTCGGCGCGAAAAAGCCAGAGCCGAATCCGGGGTCACGCCCGCGGCGAAGTCGGCTCGAGCATTCTATCTTGCATTACAAGATAGAATGCGATACATGCCAAACCATGGACGACACCGCGCTGGCAAGATGGGAAGTGCAGCTGCGCAAGGGCGCGCTTGAGCTGGCCGTGCTGATGGCGATGCGCAGCCGTGACCGCTACGGGCTCGAATTTGTAGAGGCGCTGCGGCGGCTGGCGGGGATCGATCTGCCCGAAGGGACGATCTATCCGCTGCTGATCCGCCTGATCAAGGATGGCTGGGCGCAGGCCTACTGGTCGCAGCCGACCCAAACCGACCCGCCGCGCAAGTTTTACCGGGTAACGCCTGCTGGCGAAGCCGCAATTGCGGCGATGCTGGGTCGCTGGCGCCGCCTTGATGCGGCGATGGAAACTCTGGCCGGGAAGGATCCGTTCGAATGACCAGCAGCGACATAGCGGCTGCCGCCTTGCGGGCGGACTATCTGAACCGGCTGGACCAGGCCCTGGCCCGCGTTCCGCACGATCTGGCGGCGGACTTGCGGATCGAGCTTGCCGGTCATCTCGACGCGGTCGCCGGTGGCGGCGGCGCCAGCCCGGCCGAAGCGATGCAGGCTGCGATTGCACGGCTGGGCGATCCCGAACAGTTCCTTGCCGAACTGATCGCCGACGATCAGGTGCGCGAAGCTTCGCGCGGCTTTGCGCCCGCGCCGCTGCTGCGCAGCCTGACCCGGCGTGCGGCGGTTGGCGGATGGCGAGGGCTGGTGGCGGCGGGTTTGCTGCTGACGGTGATCGCGGCGATCGCACTGGTTCTGGTTGGCGTGCTTTCACCGTTCTTCCCGCACCATGTCGGACTGCTCGAATTCGCCGATGGCCGGACGACGTTCGGCATCACTTCAGAGGCAGCGGCGCGCGAGCGACTGGGGCTGTGGCGCCTGCCGATCGGCGTTGCCGGCGGCGTGATGGTGTGGCTGATGGCCCGGTACTTCGCCGGCCGGATCGCGGCCAGGCGCTGATCGGGTCGTGCCTCGTTTGCGAGTTTGTCTTGTTATACAAGGATACGTGCAATGAAAAAGCTGTCTTGCAATCGCGCTCTGGCGCCGTTCCTGCTGCTCGCCTTCCTGCCGCCGCTCGGTCTCAGCCTCTATGCCCGGTCGGTGGGCGGGCTTGGAGCGGCGCCGTGGATCATCCCGTTGTCGATGTTCGCACCTGCCATCGGGGCGGTTGCTGCGCTGTGGTCTGAAGGCCGCAGTCTGACCGGCCCCGGTGGGCTGGGACTGCGCTGGCACGGGCTGGGCACGGCGCTGGCCGCCATGGTCGGGATCGGGGCGCTGATGGCGGCGTGCCTGTTCGCCGGGGTGCTGGTCGATCCGTCGATCTACGCGGGGGTCACGGCCGAAGGGACCGATCACATCGCGCTGGACTTCATTGCCGACCCTGCCACCCGTTTGATGGTCGGCTTGGCGATCACCGCGTTGATTGCACCGATCATCAACCTGCCGCTGATGCTGGGCGAAGAGCTGGGCTGGCGCGGCTATCTGACGCCGCGTCTGCGCGAACGCTTCGGGATCTGGGGGATCGTGCTGGCGGGAGCAATCTGGGGGCTGTGGCACGCTCCGGCGACCCTGCTGGTCGGATTCAACTATCCGCAGACGCCGGTGCTGGGCGCGCTGGTGCTGTTTCCGTTGGTCTGCATCGAGTTTTCGCTGCTGATGACCTGGGCAATGGACCGCAGCGGAACCGTTCTGGCTCCGGCGCTGATGCACGGCGCCATCAACCAGGTGACCAATCTGTTGCTGGTCACCCTGTTTGTCGAAGCGCGCTGGGTCGACTGGCTGTTCGCGCCGACCGGCCTGATCGCAGTGGCGATGATGGCGGTTCCGGCCGGGCTGGCCTGGCGGGCGCTGCGTTCGCCCGCCGATTGACGCCCGCGCCTGGGCGCGGCAAGCTGGCGCGGCATGAAGGGAGTTGCCCGATGCCCGCGATCCGCCAGCTGCTGACCCTTGCCGCGCTGTCGAGCCTGGCCCTGCCCGCGCGGGCCAACGACAGCGAGGCCGCGATCGGCCTGGGCGGGATCGAGCTGAAGGCCAACACTGCGATCTCGATGGACGAGGAAGACCTGTTCATCTCCAAGGACGAGGTGCGGGTCCGCTATCGGTACACCAACCGGACCGACCGCGATGTCGAAATTCTGGTCAGCTTTCCGCTGCCGCCGGTTCGGGCCGTGGACGAAGCACTCTATGCCGACCGGGCGTTGCCGGACTATTCGCATCTCGATTTCCGGACGACCGTCGATGGCAAGCCGGTCACGCTGGACACGGTGAAACGCGCCGAGATCGGCGGCCGCGACGTGACCGCCCGGCTGACCGCGCTGGGCTGGCCAGTGGACTGGATCGACGGGATGGGCGGTGAACCCGCCTTCGTGAAGGCCCTGCCGCCCAACCGGCGCGCCGCGTTGATCCGCGAAGGGCTGCTGCGGCAAATGGCGGGGGGCGACGGGCGGGTCTTGCCCGTGTGGGATGCCGTCACGCACATCACGCGGCGACAGGTCTTTCCGGCGCGCCGCACCGTCGAGGTGACTCACCGCTATGTGCCGTTGGTCGGCGGATCGGTCGGCGGGATGCTGGAACCCTCGATGCGCAAGGCCTATCCCGAACATGCCCGGCAATACTGCGTCGACCAGGCCTTCTTTGCCGCCTTCGATCGCAAGCAGGCGGCGAAGCGCAAGCCGGGCGAGGAATTCGTCTCCTATGGGGAGATCTGGATCAGCTACGTCCTGTCGTCAGGACGCAACTGGAAGGGGCCGATCGGGCGGTTCCGCCTGGTGGTCGACAAGGGCCGGCCGGAAAATCTGGTCAGCTTCTGCATGAGCGGGGTGAAGAAGATCAGCCCGACCCAGTTCGAAGTGCGCCGCACCAATTTTGAGCCCAAGGGTGATCTCGACGTGCTGATCGCCGAATGGGCCCAGCAGGAATGATCAGTCCAGATTGGGCCTGAGCCAGCGCTCGGCCACGCCCAGTTCCACCCCGCAGCGCGCCGCATAGTCGGCCAGCTGGTCGCGGCCGATCCTTGCCACCCCGAAATATTCCGCCTGCGGATGGGCGAAGTAAAAGCCCGAAACTGCGGCGGTGGGCAGCATGGCCATCGATTCGGTCAGGGTGATGCCGGTCCGTGCTTCGGCGTCGAGCAGGCCGAACAGCACCGGCTTGAGGCTGTGGTCAGGGCAGGCGGGATAGCCAGGGGCCGGGCGGATGCCGCGGTACTGCTCTCGGATCAGCGCCGCGTTGGTCAGCTGCTCACCCGGAGCATAGCCCCACAGCGTGGTCCGCACGTGCTGATGAAGCCGTTCGGCGAAGGCTTCGGCAAAGCGGTCGGCCAGGGCCTTGAGCAGGATGTCCGAATAGTCGTCGTGCGCGGCGCGGAAGCGTTCCAGATGCGGCTCGATCCCGTGAATGCCCACGGCGAAACCGCCGATCCAGTCGCCATCGGGATCGATGAAATCGGCCAGGCAGTAATTCGCCCGGTCGCGGCTTTTGCGGATCTGCTGGCGCAGGAACGGCAGGCGGACATGGCGCTCCTCTTCGGTGAGGTAGAGCATCACATCGTCGCCTTCACGCGCGCAGGGCCAGAACCCTGCGACGCCTGCTGCGGTCAGCCACTTCTCTCCGATGATCCGCTCCAGCATGGCCAGCGCGTCGGCGTGCAGCGCGCGGGCGCTTTCGCCGACCACGTCGTCATCAAGGATCGCCGGATAGGTTCCCGCCAGTTCCCAGGCGCGGAAGAACGGGGTCCAGTCGAAGCACGCGGCCAGATCGGCCAGGTCCCAGTCGGGGAAGCTGTGCAGGCCGGGCTGTTCGGGCGGCATCGGCTTGTCCGAGAAATCGGCCTTGAAGGCATTGGCGCGAGCGTCCTCCAGGCTGAGCAGCACCGAGGGATCCTTGCCCGCCCGCACATCGCGGACGTGCTGGTATTCGGCGGCGGTCGCGGCGATGAACGGCTCAGCCTGGGTGTCGGACAAGAGCTGGCTGGCAACGCCGACCGCCCGGCTGGCGTCGAGCACGTGGATCACCGGGCCGTCGTAGGCCGGATCGATCTTCAGCGCGGTGTGGACCTTGCTGGTGGTCGCCCCGCCGATCAGCAGCGGAATCGTGAACCCGGCGCGCTGCATTTCCTCGGCCACGGTGACCATCTCGTCGAGGCTGGGGGTGATGAGGCCGGACAGGCCGACGATGTCGGCGCTGTGTTCGCGTGCCGCCTCCAGAATGGTCGGCCAGGGGACCATCACCCCCAGGTCGATCACCTCATAGCCGTTGCACTGAAGCACCACGCCGACGATGTTCTTGCCGATATCGTGGACGTCGCCCTTGACCGTGGCCATGACGATCCGGCCCTTGGGCTTGCTGGCAGCGGTCTTTTCCGCCTCGATGAAGGGAATCAGGTGGGCCACCGCCTTCTTCATCACCCGGGCCGACTTGACCACTTGCGGCAGGAACATCTTGCCCGATCCGAACAGGTCGCCGACCGTGTTCATGCCCTCCATCAGCGGGCCTTCGATCACTTCGATCGGGCGGCCGCCGCGCGCGGCGATGGCGGCGCGGGCGATTTCGGTATCGTCGACGATATGGGCGTCGATCCCCTTGACCAGCGCATGCTCGATCCGCCGCTCGACCTCCCAGCCGCGCCACTCCTCGGCGGCCTTCTGGGCCACGGGATCGGTGCCCTTGAAGCTCTCGGCCAGCGCGATCAGCCGTTCGGTCGGTGATTCTTCGCTGCCCGCGAGGGGGGCATCGCGGTTGAGGATCACGTCTTCGCAGGCCTGACGCAGCGCCGGATCGATGGTGTCGTAGACGTCGAGCTGCCCGGCGTTGACGATCGCCATGTCGAGCCCGGCGGGGATCGCGTGGAAGAGGAACACCGAATGCATCGCCCGGCGCACCGGCTCGTTGCCGCGGAAGCTGAACGAGAGGTTGGACAGCCCGCCCGAGAAATGCACATGCGGGCAGCGCGCCTTGATGTCCTTCACCGCCTCGATGAAGTCGACCGCGTAATTGTTGTGCTCCTCGATTCCCGTCGCGACCGCGAAGACGTTGGGATCGAAGATGATGTCTTCGGGCGGGAAGCCGATCCCGGTCAGCAACGCATAGGCCCGCGCGCAGATCTCGACCTTGCGGTCCTTGGTGTCTGCCTGCCCCTTTTCGTCGAAGGCCATGACCACCGCGGCGGCGCCATAGGCCATGCAGAGCCGGGCGTGGGCGAGAAAGGCATCCTCGCCCTCTTTCATGCTGATCGAATTGACGATCGGCTTGCCCGGCACGCACTTCAACCCGGCTTCGATCACCTCCCACTTGGAACTGTCGATCATTACCGGCACGCGGGCGATGTCGGGCTCGGCGGCGATCAGTTTGAGGAAGGTGGTCATGGCGTGGACCGCATCGAGCAGCCCTTCGTCCATGTTGACGTCGATCACCTGCGCGCCGTTCTCGACCTGCTG
>JABFRE010000172.1 GCA_013141325.1 Novosphingobium sp. | reverse complement strand
CCTTGACGGTCAGCGCCCCAGCGCGAACGCGGCCCGGTATTCCGGCTTCACCGCTTGCAGCACCACCGCCGTCACCGGCACCGTCACCTCATAGTTGCCTTCCGCATAGGGGCCCGCTTCATAGGGATCGACCAGCACCCCGATCCGGGTGAAGTGCTGCTTGTCCGCCGATCCCAGGATCACCGCCGAATTCACCGGATCGATGCATTCGTCGAACATGTCCCCGCCCGCCCGGTCGACCGGCGCTTCGCGGCGCTCTGCCCGCTGCTTGTCCAGCGCATCGCAGAACGGCGCGCGGATCGCGGCGGAGAGCGCGGCTTTCGAGGTGAACAGGCTGAGCGCGTCGCGGCGCTTGCCCGCCGCCTTGTCCCACAGCAGCCCTTCCGACCACGGGTTGCCATGCGCGCCGCCGGTAAATTCCCAGCGCTGGGCCGAAAGGCTGAGCCAGCCGGGCAGGTCGGTGACCACGTCCCAGCTGGTGGAATGGCCATAGGGATTGAAGGGAAACCCGCTTTCCTTGGCCCCATCGCGCCCGTCCTTGGCGGAGCTCATGATGTCGGCTTTCTGCTTGGCGATGTCACCGTCAAGCCAGGCCTTCAACGCAGGGATCGCTGCCGCCTGCGCGGGATAGGCATAGTCGAAATCGTAGAGCGGGGTCTTGTCCTCCACGCTGCGCGCCTGCGCCGGCGGTACGCTGGGCGGCGCGGCGGATGCCGGCGCGGCGGCGGTCGTCGCGCTGGCCTTGGGCACCGGTGCTTCGTCGCTGGCCGGCGAGCAGGCGGCCAGCGCAAGCAGGGCAATCGGGGGCAGGCAGGCGCGCATCGGTACAATTCCTCTCGCACAATCCGCATCGGCGCGGCTATTGTGGGCGCAACATGACCGACAAGAACGCATTGATCCAGCCCGACAAGGGCCAGAACGCCGTCCCGATCCACCTTGTCGACAAGAAGGGGCTCGATGACTTCGTCAAGACCCTGTCCGCGCCGCAGCGCGCCGCGCTGGAAGCGCAGAAGTTCAAGGCCGATGGCTATTCCCATGCGATCCTGCCCGATGGCGATGGCTGGATGGTCTGTTCGGGCGTCGCCAACGTGGACAGCCTGTCGAGCTGGTGCATGGCCAAGCTCGCCGAAGTGCTGCCGCCGGGCACCTACCGCCGCGCCGACGGCGATCCGGGCCCGGCGCTGTTCGGCTGGGTATCGGGGCAGTACCAGTTCGACCGCTATCGCTCCGATCCCGCGCCCGACGGCCCGCGCGTGCTGCTGACCAAAGACGTCAAGGGAATCGAGCCTGCTCTGGCCGAGGCAGCGGCGGTGGCGCTGGTCCGCGATCTGGTCAACACCCCGGCGGAAGACATGGGCCCCGCCCAGCTTGAGCACGAGGCGCAGCTGATCGCCAAGGCCCACCATGCCGAGTTCAAGGTCACCACCGGCGATGCGCTGGAGCGCGGCTTTCCGATGGTCCACGGCGTCGGCCGGGCCGCGGCGCGAAGCCATGCGCCGCGGATGATCGAACTGCACTGGGGCGATCCCAAACACCCGAGAATAGCACTGGTCGGCAAGGGCGTCTGCTTCGATTCGGGCGGGCTCGACATCAAGCCGTCGTCGGGCATGCTGCTGATGAAGAAGGACATGGGCGGCGCTGCCCACGCGCTGGCGCTGGCCCGGCTGGTGATGCAGCACAAGCTGAAGGTGCGGCTGCACCTGTTGATCCCGGCGGTGGAGAACGCGATTTCCGGCAACGCGTTCCGCCCCGGGGACGTGCTGCGCAGCCGTGCCGGGATCACGGTGGAGATCGGCAACACCGATGCCGAAGGGCGGCTGGTGCTGGGCGATGCGCTGACCCGCGCGGGCGAGGAAAGGCCCGAGCTGGTGATCGATTTCGCGACGCTGACCGGGGCAGCCCGCGTCGCGGTGGGGCCCGACCTGCCCGCGCTGTTCGCCCGCCGCGATGAAACCGCCGCACAGCTGCTGGCGGCCGGCAAGGCCAACGACGATCAGTGCTGGCGTCTGCCGCTGTTCGAGGGCTACCGCGAATACCTGAAAAGCGACGTCGCCGATCTCAACAATTCCAGCTCCAACGGATTTGCCGGAGCCTCGGTCGCCGGGCTGTTCCTGGACCGGTTTGTGCCGGAAGGGATCGACTGGGCCCACTTCGACACCTTCGCCTGGCGCCCCGCCGCCAAGCCCGGCCGGCCGAAGGGCGGCGACGCGCTGGGGCTGCGGGCAAGTTGGGCGATGCTCAAGGAGCGCTATGGATAGCTTGCTAGGCGGGCCAAGCGGCGCTAATCGCCCGGTCTTCCGTTTCGAGGGGCATGACGACGTGACGGCCTGTGCAATTCCCGCCGAACAGCTTGCGCTTTCGGGGCCGAGCGAAAGGCTCGATGCGCCGCATTGGCCGGTGCGCGGGGATCTGGCGCACATCCGCCTGGCGGGCCGCGTGTTCGTGCCGCATTATGCGGTGCCAATGGAGCGCCGGGTGGTGGCCGCCGGGGCCAGCCTGCTGGCGGCGGGCTGCGGCGATGCAGAGCTGCGCGAAGTGCTGGCCGGGGGCACCGTGTTCAACGTGCTCGACATGGCCGGCGGCTGGGCATGGGGTCAGGTCGGCGAGGACGGCTTCGTCGGATACCTGCCGCTTGACGCACTGGAGCCGTGACCCACACCGTCTTCATCGACGGCGCCGCCGGAACCACCGGGCTCGAGATCGTCGAGCGGCTGCGCCCGCGTACCGAGTTCAATCTGATCGTGCTCGACGATGAGCAGCGCAAGAGCGCCGCGGCGCGCCGCGATGCCTACCACGGCGCCGATTTTGCGGTGCTGTGCCTGCCCGACGAGGCTGCGGTGGAGGCCTTGGCCCTGGCCGAGGGCAGCGCCTGCCGGATCATCGATGCCTCCAGCGCGCACCGGGTGGCGCCGGGCTGGACCTATGGCTTTCCCGAACTGATCGGGCGCGACCGGGTGGCTGCGGCCAGCCGGGTCAGCAACCCGGGCTGCTATCCCACCGGCTTTCTCGGCCTGCTCGCCCCGCTGATCCGCAAGGCGCTGCTGCCGTCGGACTGGGCCTACACCTGCCATGCCGTCTCGGGCTATTCGGGCGGCGGCAAGGCGCTGATCGGCCGGTTCGAGGACGATGCCGACATCGCTTTTCGCGACTATGGGCTGAGCCTGGGGCACAAGCACGTGCCGGAAATGCAGGAATATGCGGGCCTCGCCCATGCCCCCCTGTTCGCCCCCGCGGTGATTGCGGCGCACCGCGGCATGGTGGTGGAAGTGCCCCTGCACCTGGGCCTGATGCCGCGTGCCGCGCCCACCGACGGGCTGCGCGATTGCCTGGTCGATTTCTATGACGGCAGTGCGGTTGTGCGGGTGAATCAGGAAACCCCAGACGAACTGCTGCTGCGCCGCTCAGCCGCGCCGTCGGACCGGCTGGATCTTTACGTGTACGGTTCGCGCGACGGCGGGCAAGCCCGGCTCGTCGCGGTGCTCGACAACCTGGGCAAGGGCGCCAGCGGCGCGGCGGTGCAGAGCCTCAACCTGATGGCCGGGCTGGATGAAACCGCAGGGCTGGTGCTGTAGAGGGGTTCACGCACAGGCGCGAACCCTTCTGCCTTAATTTTAAGCACGTCCTGCCGAAAAATCAGGCAAGCCTGCCCCTGCATCCGCATTGCGAAAGTTTCACGCAGTACCGCCGCGCGATTCAAATCTTGCGATTCCGCCCTTTTCCAAATGCCCGCCATCGCCTAGGTCCTTTGCCGGACCGCTGGCACGATTCTTGATAAGGATTGGTTCGTGGCACCAACTGTTCCGGCCCGCTCCGGCGGTTCCGGCTGGCTGTGCAGGGGAATTGCAGACGTGAAAAAGATCGAAGCGATCATCAAGCCGTTCAAGCTCGACGAGGTGAAGGAAGCGCTGCACGAAGTGGGCGTATCCGGGATCACCGTGACCGAGGCCAAGGGTTTTGGCCGCCAGAAGGGCCATACCGAGCTGTACCGCGGCGCCGAATATGTCGTCGATTTCCTGCCCAAGGTGAAGCTGGAAGTGGTCGTGCCCGATGCCCTGGCCGACCGCGTGGTCGAAGCCATCGCGGGCGCGGCCCAGACCGGCCGAATCGGCGACGGCAAGATTTTCGTCATCCCGGTCGAACGCGCGCTGCGGATCCGCACCGGCGAACAAGGCGACGACGCGATCTGACAGATTTTGATTGAGTTTCCCGTCCGGGCTGGGTGCTGGTCACAGACGGGTTTGGTTTATCGGCTTTCATAGGGACTTCAAGAAATGGCCAAGGCAAAGGACATCCTCAAGCGCATCAAGGACGAGGAGATCGAGTGGGTCGATCTGCGTTTCACCGACCCCAAGGGCAAGTGGCAGCACCTGACCATGGTCGCCGCGATCCTGGGCGAGGATGAGCTGGAGGACGGCCTGATGTTCGACGGTTCGTCGATCGAAGGCTGGAAGGCGATCAACGAAAGCGACATGATCCTCAAGCCCGATCTGGACGCGGTCTATATCGATCCGTTCAGCGCGACGCCGATGATGATCATCTGCTGCGACATCGTCGAACCCTCGACCGGCGACCTCTACGCCCGCGATCCGCGTTCGACCGCCAAACGCGCCGAATCCTACGTCAAGAGCACCGGCATCGGCGACACCGTTTATGTCGGACCCGAGGCCGAATTCTTCGTCTTCGACGATGTCCGCTTCTATGACGGCTACAACGGCAACGGCTTCAAGATCGACGACATCGAGCTGCCGACCAATTCGAACACCAAGTACGAAGGCGGCAACCTGGCCCACCGTCCGCGCGCCAAGGGCGGATACTTCCCGGTGGCCCCGGTCGACAGCCTGGTCGATGTGCGCGGCGAAATGGTTTCGACCATGATCGAGATGGGCCTGCCCTGCGACAAGCACCACCACGAAGTCGCCAGCGCCCAGCACGAGCTGGGACTGACCTTCGGCACCCTGGTGCAGACCGCAGACCGGATGCAGGTCTACAAGTATGTCGTCCACCAGGTCGCCCAGGCCTATGGCAAGACTGCAACCTTCATGCCCAAGCCGATCAAGGCGGACAACGGGTCGGGCATGCACACCCACATCTCGATCTGGGAAAAGGGCAAGCCGCTGTTTGCCGGCAACGGCTATGCCGGTTTGTCCGACACCTGCCTCTATTTCATCGGCGGGGTGATCAAGCACGCCAAGGCGCTGAACGCCTTCACCAACCCGACCACCAACAGCTACAAGCGGCTGGTGCCGGGCTATGAAGCGCCGGTGCTGCTGGCCTATTCGGCGCGCAACCGCTCGGCTTCGTGCCGCATCCCCTATGGTGCGGGCGACAAGGCCAAGCGCGTGGAGTTCCGCTTCCCCGATGCGATGGCCAACCCCTATCTGTGCTATTCGGCGCTGCTGATGGCCGGGCTCGACGGGATCAAGAACAAGATCCACCCGGGCGAGGCGATGGACAAGAACCTCTACGACCTGCCGCCGGCCGAACTGGCCGAGGTGCCGACCGTCTGCGGATCCTTGCGCGAAGCACTGGAATGTCTGGAAGCCGACTATGACTTCCTGATTCAGGGCGGGGTCTTCACCAAGGACCAGATCGACGCCTATATCGAACTGAAGTGGCCCGAAGTGCTGCGCTGGGAAACCACGCCGTCGGCGGTCGAGTTCGACATGTACTACAGCGCCTGATCGGCGCCTACACGATCACCGAGAGGGGCGTCCGGAGCGATCCGGGCGCCCCGACTGCTTTTGGGGCGACGCAATTCCTACCGGTTTGATTGCGCGAAGCCGCCGGTCAATTGCGCAATATTGCACGATTGCGGCACCGATTGAACGCATTCGTATTAATTGCTGAAAGCGTTTCCAATCCCGAAAATTGGTATCTATTGGCCCGATCCCGTGGAAGGCGAGGACGTCCTGACGGCTCTGTATTGAGCCTGGGGCGAGGGAAATTTGGCCGGAGGCGCAAGCCTGCAAGGCCCGTCCCCGTCACAAGTTCACTTGTTACAACCCCGCCTTTCGGGTCGCGCCGCGGCCGGTCTTCGGACTGGCCGCGGTTAACCCGGAAGCGCCCAGCGTGACCGAGTTGACCGATGCACGGAAGCTACGACACCATCGAACTGGAAAGCCTGCCCTTCAGCGACGTCTTGCGGCTGGACCGGGCGCTGCGCGAGGCGCGCGAAAAGGTGCTGTCGTTCGGCAAGCTGGGCGATGCGCTGTGGTCGATCCTGCTTGAGCTGGCGTCGACCCGCGACGGACTGGACTTTGAAACGCTCGAAGCGCGTCTGCGCAGCAGCCACGGTCACACCGCCACGCTGGCCTGTCTGTCGACACTGGAAGAGGCCGGACTGGTCAAGGGAGAAGACGGTGCACAGTTGCCGCTGCTGGCATACGTCCGGATCACCGGACTGGGGCGCAGCCGGATCGATGCGGTGCTCGCCACCGCACTGGTGATGCTGCGCCGCAAGGATTGATCGTCCGCACGGAACATTTTCCTACACCCCCCTGTCCGGCTTAGTTGCTGCGCCTCTGCACCGAATCACGGAGGCCCCGGACATGGATTTTACGCGCGACTTCTTTGAGGCACTGCGCCGCTTCAAGGCACGCACCGCGCCGGCCGGAGCGGCGCCAAGCGTTACGTCTCCATCGGCCCCTGCCGCCGCTATCGCGCCCGCGCCCGGCTCGGCCCGGCGGATCGGACCGGTCGGAATAGCGTTGATTCAGCAGTTCGAGAGCTGCGCCCGGCGGCGGCCGGACGGCAGTTTCGAGGCTTACCCCGATCCCGGCACCGGCGGCGCACCATGGACCATCGGTTGGGGGGCAACCGGCCGCGGCATTGCGCCCGGTCTGGTCTGGACCCAGGCCCAGTGCGATGCCCGGCTGCAGCGCGATCTGGCCCGGTTCGCGGCCGAGGTCGATCGCGCGCTGGGCGATGCCCCCGCCAGCCAGGGCCAGTTCGACGCGCTGGTCAGCTTTCACTACAACACCGGAGCGATTGCCCGTGCGACACTGACCAAGCTGCACTGCGCCGGGCGCCACGCCGAAGCTGCCGCCGAATTGGGCAAATGGGTCCACGCCGGGGGAAAACGCCTGAACGGCCTGGTGCGGCGCCGCGCGGCCGAGGCGGCGCTTTACCGCAGCGGTTAATCCGGATCCTGAATCAACAGCCCGCGCCGCCCGGCGGCAATGAAGCTGGCAATCAGCAGGGCCAAGGCCATCGCTGCCAGCACCCACAGCGGGGCGAAGGGCGGAACCCGACCCAGATGGGCCAGTGCGGCCCATGCGCCCAGCCCGGGCAGCGCCATCATGAAAGCGATCGATCCGCAGTCGGTGGACATCTGCCGCATCAACTCGTCGTATTCGCGCCATTGCAGCACACCGATCACGACGCACAGCAGGAAGGCCAGGGCCAGTGCCCCCAGCGCCAGTCCATCGGGAACCAGCCCTGCGGGCCCGGCCAGCGACAGGGCCAGCAGGGCCGCACCGACGAACAGCGAGGCGGCCGCGCTGCCAAGCAGCACCCGGCGCTGATCGGTCAGGTCATCGGGTCCCGCCACGTTGAGCAGTTTGGACCCCGGCCCTGGCATCAGCGTACCCAGCCCGACCATAAGCCCCATCAGCAGATAAATGACCCCAACCCCGGACAGCGCGATCGCGCCGGTGCCGCTCTGCGCCAGAAACGGTCCGGCAAAGCGCAGAAACGGCACAATCACCGCCAGACCCGATACCGCGCCCAGAACGCCGCGCAGGATGTGGATGCCCCAATTCGTGGCGCTTGGATTGCGGGTCATTTGCTTGGCTCCCAATGATCGATGAAAATGGTCGTGACAGGGGCGCCGAACAGCTTGGCCATCCGCAGCGCCAGCGGCAGGCTGGGATCGTACTTGTCGGTTTCCACCGCGTTGACGGTCTGGCGCGAAACACCGAGCAGCCGCGCCAGTTCGCCCTGGCTCCACCCGGCAGCTTCGCGCAGCTCCCGCAAACGATTTTCCATCCCGTTCAACTCCTGCCTGACAAGAGCTCTTTACACCCACCTCACTCAGCCTGTCAAGAGTTCTTGTCAGGCAGCGATTTTAGGGCGACTTGGCGCTTGCATTCTGCGGCCCAGATCACGAAAGTCCGCACGTTTAATCGATCCCTTAAGGAGATTCGCCATGCGCGAGAGGCTGCAGCACTACATCGACGGCAAGTGGGTGGACAGCGAAGGCGGCGCCCGCCGTGACGTGATCAATCCGGCCACCGAAGAGGCCTGCGCCGTGATCAGCGTCGGCACCCAGGCCGATGTCAACAAGGCCGTCGCCGCCGCGCGCCGGGCCTTTGCGACCTACAGCCAGACCACCCGCGAAGAGCGGATCGCGCTGCTGGAGCGGATCGTCGAGGAATACAAGAAGCGCGCGCCCGATCTGGCCCAATCGATGGCCGAGGAAATGGGCGCCCCGCTCAGCTTCGCGATCACCGCGCAGGTCGGTGCCGGGATCGGCGGCTTCGTGTCGACGATCCAGGCGCTGAAGGACTTCACCTTCCTCGAGGACGGACCGGGCTACAAGGTCGCCTATGAACCGATCGGCGTGGTCGGGATGATCACCCCGTGGAACTGGCCGCTCAACCAGATCGCGCTCAAGGTCGCCCCGGCGCTGGCGGCGGGCGATACGATGGTGCTCAAGCCGTCCGAGGAATGCCCGACCAACGCGGCGATCTTCGCGGAAATCCTGGACGCAGCCGGTGTGCCGCCCGGCGTGTTCAACCTGGTCCAGGGCGATGGCCCGACCACCGGAAACGCGATCTCCAGCCACCCCGACGTCGAAATGGTCAGCTTCACGGGATCGACCCGCGCCGGGATCCAGGTGGCGATCGCCGCCGCCCCGACCGTGAAGCGCGTCCACCAGGAACTGGGCGGCAAAAGCCCCAACCTGGTCCTGCCCGACGCCGATCTGGCCACCCAGCTGCCGGCCGTGGCGATGGGGCCGCTGATCAACACCGGCCAGTCGTGCATCTCGCCCACCAAGGTGCTGGTCGCCAAGGACCGCGAAGCCGAAGTGGTCGCCTTTTACAAGGCGATGTATTCGGCGACCCCGGTCGGCGATCCGATGGCGGAGGGCCAGCATCTGGGCCCGGTGGTCAACAAGGCGCAGTATGACAAGGTCAAGAGCCTGATCCAGTCGGCGATCGACGAAGGCGCCACGCTGGAAACCGGCGGCACCGACCTGCCCGCCAACGTCAACCGCGGCTACTTCATCCAGCCGACGGTGTTTTCGGGCGTCACCCCGAACATGCGGATCGCGCAGGAGGAAATCTTCGGCCCCGTGGCGACGATCATCACCTACGATTCCCTGGATCAGGGGATCGAACTGGCCAACTCCACCGAATACGGCCTGTCCGCCGCGATCACCGGCGATCCGGCCCAGGCCGCCGCCGTCGCGCCGAAGCTGCGCGCCGGCATGGTCGCGATCAACAACTGGGGCCCCAGCCCTGGCGCCCCGTTCGGCGGCTACAAGCAAAGCGGCAACGGCCGCGAAGGCGGCCTTGCCGGCCTGAAGGACTTCATGGAAATGAAGTCGATCTCCGGCCTGCCGGCCTGATCCGCACCGCCTGAACCGAAGTC
>JABFRE010000073.1 GCA_013141325.1 Novosphingobium sp. | reverse complement strand
CGTTCGGGTCTGTCGCCCATGTCATGTGCAATCCCGTCGATCTCGATTCCGACCTTGGCTTTGGCGCAGAAGAAATCGAGAACGTACTTGCCCATGCCTTCCTGGCGGCGGAAATGGACACCGCCGGCGATTTGCGCAGCAGGTTCCACAAAAGCACTTCGGGTAACGACATATCCTGCCGCTGCTGGCGTGCCCTTGAGACGTCACCGCTGCGGCGCTTGCGCGGCAATTTCCCCCTCCGTCAGCGCTTCGCGCTGCCACCTCCCCCGTTGTGCTTCGCAAAACGGGAGAGGACCATTCTGGCCTAGGCGCTCCGCTTCGCCAGCCACTCCTCCAGCCACTTGATCGTGTAATCCCCGTGGATGAAGTCCGGCTCGTTCATCAGCGCCTGGTGCAGCGGGATGCTGGTCTTGACCCCGCCGATCACCATTTCTTCCAGCGCGCGCTTCAGACGCATGATGCAGCCTTCGCGGGTGCGGCCCTTGACGATCAGCTTGGCGATCATCGAATCGTAATAGGGCGGAATCTTGTACCCGGCGTAGAGCCCGCTATCGACGCGCACGTTCATGCCGCCCGCTGCGTGGTAGCTTGAAACCAATCCCGGCGAGGGGGCGAAGGTCCACGGGTCTTCGGCGTTGATCCGGCATTCGATGGCGTGGCCGTTAAACTCGATGTCTTCCTGTTTGACCGACAGCGGTTTGCCATCGGCCACGCGGATCTGTTCGCGAACCAGATCTACCCCGGTAATCGCTTCGGTAACCGGGTGTTCCACCTGCAGCCGGGTGTTCATCTCGATGAAGTAGAACTCGCCGTTTTCCCAAAGGAACTCGATCGTGCCGGCCCCGCGATAGGCCATGCCGGCCATCGCCTTGGCAACGATTCCGCCCATCCGGTTCCGCTCTTCGGAGCTGATGACGGGCGAGGGCGCTTCCTCCAGTACCTTCTGGTGGCGCCGCTGGAGCGAACAGTCGCGCTCACCCAGGTGGATCGCCTCGCCGTTGCCGTCGCCGAACACCTGGAATTCGATGTGGCGCGGGTTGCCGAGGTATTTCTCGAGATAGACCGTCGCATCGCCGAAGGCGGCCTTGGCCTCGGACCCGGCCTGCTGCATCAGCGTTTCGAGTTCGTCCGGGCCGGTGCAGACCTTCATCCCGCGCCCGCCGCCGCCGCTGGCGGCCTTGATGATCACCGGATAGCCGATCTCGGCAGCGATTTTGGCGGCTTCTTCAGGGCAGTCTATCGCCCCGTCCGATCCCGGAACCAGCGGCAGGCCGAGTGCGCCAGCGGTGCGCTTGGCCTCCACCTTGTCGCCCATCGTGCGGATGTGCTCGGGCTTGGGCCCGATCCAGGTGATCCCGTGCGCCTCGACGATTTCGGCAAATTGGGCGTTTTCGGACAGGAAGCCGTAACCGGGATGGATCGCATCGGCATGGGCGATTTCCGCGGCGGAAATGATCGCGGCGGTGTTGAGATAGCTGTCGCGCGCCGGGGGCGGGCCGATACAGATCGCGTGATCGGCCAGCCGCACGTGCATGGCATCGGCATCGGCGGTCGAATGGACCGCGATGGTCTCGATCCCCATTTCGTGCGCGGCACGGTGGATGCGCAGCGCGATCTCGCCGCGGTTGGCGATGAGCAGCCGGGTAATCGCCATGGTCCGTCCGGTCCTTACGCGATCACGACCAGCGGCTGGTCGAATTCGACCGGCTGGGCGTTTTCGACCAGGATCGCCGTGACTGTGCCGGCACTGGGCGCGGTGATCGGGTTCATCACCTTCATCGCCTCGATGATCAGGATGGTGTCGCCCGCCTTGACCTGCTGGCCGACGCTGACGAAGGCTCCGGCGCCGGGCTCTGGCGAGAGGTAGCAGGTGCCGACCATCGGTGATTTGACCGCGTTCGGATCGTCGGCCGGCGCCGGGGCCGCGGGAGCAGCTACAGCAGCGGCCGGCGCGGCGGCGGCAGGGGCTACGGCCGGCGCGGCCACCGGTTGATAGGCAGCGACCGGAGCGGCCTGTCGCGCGACCTTGATCTTGCGCGTGCCGTCTTCGACTTCGATCTCGGTCAAGCCGGTTTCGGCCAGCAATTCGGCCAGTTCGCGGACCAGCGCACTGTCGACGTTCATGCCGGCCCCGGAAGTGCTGCCGCTGCGGCTTGCGCCCTTTGCGTCGCTCATGCGATCCTCTTGGTTGAACTCGTCAGCCGCCTATGCGCGGGGGGAGGGGCGCTGACAAGGCCAAATCCGGCCCTTTCCACACGCAGCTAGAGCTTCGCCGCCGCCTCCAGCGCCACGACATAGCTGTCCGGGCCGAGGCCCTTCACGCACTGGATCGCAGCCATGCCGACATAGGAAATATGGCGGAACGGCTCGCGCGTTTCGGGATCGGACAGGTGAACTTCGATGACCGGAACCGAAATCGCCTTGATCGCGTCATGCAGCGCGATCGAGGTGTGGGTATAGGCACCGGCGTTGAGCAGCACCGCGTGGGCGCCTTCGAAGTGCGCCTCGTGCAGCCAGTCGACCAGATGGCCTTCGTGGTTCGACTGGCGCAGGTCGATGCCAAGGCCGAGCTGTGCTCCGCGGGCGACCAGCCGCGCGGCGATATCGTCAAGCGTGTCATGCCCGTAGATGTGCGGTTCGCGGGTCCCCAGCAGGTTCAGGTTGGGGCCGTTGAGCACGTATACCGTCTTGTCCGCCACCCGCGTGTTCCCTGTCCAGCCATGGATGGTCCGTTCCATAGCTGCGGAACGCGCGGTGGCAAGGGCGGCTTCGGCCCGTTACTCGCGGTTGTCCGACGCCCCGTGCGCCGGCGGGCCGAGATCGGCCCCGTCGACGGTGCCGTCATCGTTGACGACTACCGGCGAAATGGTTTCGTCGGAGCCGGACGAATCGCCGGTGTCGTCGTTGACGGCGACCTGCTGGCTTGGCTTGCCGGTGCCGCCGCTGATCATCTTGGCAGCCTGCTCGGCGCGGGCGGCGGCATCTTCCGCGCGTTCGGCGGCGGCCTTGGCCTTGGCAACCTCTTCGGTATCGGGCGTTTCCGAACAGCCAGACAGGGCAAAGAGGCAGCCGGCGGCGACAAGGCCGACCAGCCGGGAACGGGATACGATCTTGCTGCGCGTCACGTGCGTACTCCGTTGAACGAGTGACCCCGCGGGGGAGGCATGCGCAGTCCTTAAGGGAAAAAGGTTACGCGAAAGCAACCAAGCGGAAATTCGTTCGGTTCACCTGTCGCTTCCCGCGATCTTGCCCCATTGGCGGGCGGCGGTGTAGCCCAGATAGCCGGTCCCAAACAGGGCATAGAGCGGCTCGGGCAGGCCGCCCAGATAGGCATTCATGCCCGCAGCGATGGCGGCGGCGCGTTCGGGCCAGATGGCCGCGAGCAGGCCCATCGGCAGTGCCCACAGCAGCAGCACGTACATTACGTAAAGAAAGCTGGGGCGGGCGCGGCTGGTCCAGGGGTCGTGCGAATTGGCTTCGGCGACAATCGCGGAAAGCCGGGCATTGATTTCTGACAGGTCCTGCGAGCCTTGCAGCTGCAGCAGTTCGAGCTTGGCCTTGTCGCGCGCGGCCTTGTCGGGGATCACCTTGTCGATGATCGATACGATCGGGCCGATCAGGGCTTCAAGAATGGGCATGGGATGGGGTCCTTCGGGTTGGCAGAGGACAGGCCAGATAACCAATTTTGGCGGTGTAGGAAAATTGCTTGGGCCAAAGCGCACTGTGTCCTTCAAATTCACCGGCACATGCTCTATCGGGCTGCGCCATGGCGTCAGGTCTCGAAGCAGTATTGGGCGGGTGCCGGGCACGGCTGATCCGGTTCCTGCAGCTGCGCGGGGCTGGCGATCACGCGGAAGACCTGGTGCAAGAAGTGTGGCTGCGCGCTTCGGCGGCGTCGGCCCAGCCGATCGCCAATCCCGAGGCCTACCTGTTCCGGATCGCACACAACGTGATGATCGACTGGCACCGCTCCGAACGGCAACGCGGCCAGCGCGAGCATGCCTGGACCGAGGCCAACAGCGGGGACACGCTCGAGGCTTCGCCGCAGCCGAGCGCCGAGCAGGCGGTCATTGCGCGTTCGGTGCTGGACGAGGTTCTGGCCGGGATCGAGGCACTGGGCGAGCCGACGGCCAGCATGTTCCGCCGCTTCCGGATCGACGGCATGGCGCAAAGGGAAATCGCCGCGCAGTTCGGGGTCAGCCTGCCGACGGTCGAGAAGCATCTGCAGAAGGCCTATCGGGCGATGGCTGCGTTGCACCAGAAAATCGATATGGGTTGAGGGGGGCGATTCCGTCTATGCACCAGGAGGTTCACGCGTCGCATGACTGAGCGGCTTAGCCAGGCAGAACTGGAGGCGGTCGACTGGGTAATCCGGTCGAATTCCGCCGACTTTGTCGCGTGGGCGGACCTGTCGGACTGGATGGCCCTTTCCGCCGCGAACGCCGACGCCTTCAACCGTCTTGCCCTGCTGGACAGCGAAGCCGCGCAGCGGCTCCGCAGCCGTCAGGTGCAGCCGCTGTTTGCTGCCGCCAACGATGATGCTCCCGCTGTCGGCTCCGGCCGCTGGAACGCGTTGCGCAACTGGCCCGCGCTGGGCGGTGTGGCTGCCGCCCTGATGGTCGCCGTGCTGCTGTGGCCGCGCGGACCGGTGGTTATCGAGACCGGCCCCGGCGAGCTGCGCGAAGTGGCGATTGCCGACGGGGTTACCGCCAGCCTCAACGGATCGACCCGGATCGAATATTCGCGCGACGACCCACGGGTGCTACGACTGGTTCGCGGTGAGGCGCTGTTCGATGTCCGCCATGGCAGCGGAAAGCCGCTGGAGGTCACTGCGGGCACGCTGGTGATGCGCGATCTTGGAACCACGTTCGATGTCGTCCTCTCGCCGACCCAGACCCAGCTTGCGGTTTCGCAAGGCAAGGTGCTGTTCGATACGCGCGGGGCGAGCTTGCCGGTTGAGCAGGGGCAAGGCGTCCGCCTGATCGCCGGAAAACCCGGCCCGGTGCGCTTTGCCGTGTCGGGTGAGGCGGTGGCCGGGTGGCGCAGTGGCCGTCTGATCTACCGCGATGCCGGCATCGTCCAGATTGCCGAGGATCTGTCACGCCGGTTCGGTGCGCCGGTCACGGCCGCGCCCGCAGCCCGGTCGCTGCGCTTTACCGGCGCGATCGGCGCGGGCGGCTCGGCCGACGAAACCATCCGCAAGGCGGGTATCATGCTGGGCGCAAGTCCGGTCAAAACGGCGTCTGGGTGGCGATTGGATGCACCGCGCTGAACCCATCCGAGCCGCGTTGGCCGCCACCGCACTGGCCTGTCTGGTAACAGCGGCGCCGGCTGCGGCGCAGCCACGCGTGGCGATAGCGCCCGGCCGCCTGGGCGAGGCGGTGATCGCATTGGCCGCCCAGACGGGGACCGATATCGGGCTGCGCGATCAGCGGCTGGCCAGCCTGCGGGTGCGCGGCGTCACGGGCGAAATGTCCGCGGAACAGGCACTGGCGCAGATGCTGCGTGATGCTCCGGCGCAGGCGGTCCGGGTTGGTGCGAACATGTGGGTGGTGGTGCCGATGCGCCCATCGGCCCGGGCAAAGCCGCGCGGTGCGCCGCGGCCGCAATTTGCCTCCCAGCGGCCGCAACCCGCGCCGGAACCAGTTCCGGAGACGAGCGACCCGGTCGACATCGTCGTGACCGCGACCAAGCGGCAGATCCGCTTCGGCAATCTTTCGGGGCTGGCAACCGTAGTGGGCGGTGATGACTTTTCTCCGGTACCCGACGGCGCCAACGGCAACGCGATTGCCAGCCGGGCGGCCAGCGTCACGTCGACCCATTTCGGCGCAGGGCGCAACAAGCTGTTCATCCGCGGCATCGCCGATTCGGCGTTTTCCGGTCCGACCCAGTCGACTGTGGGCCAGTACCTGGGTGAAGCGCGCACCTCCTACAGCGCGCCGGATCCGGATCTTCGTCTGCACGACCTCAAGGCGATCGAAATCCTCGAGGGTCCGCAGGGCACGATCTTCGGTGCGGGATCGCTGGGCGGGATCGTCAAGGCCGTGCCCGCCGAGCCCGAGTTCGACCGGCTGGGCGGGCGGATGATTGCCACGGCTACTTTCACCACCGGCGGCAGTCCCGGCGGGGAAGCGGTGCTGATCGGCAATATTCCCCTGATCGCGGACACGGCGGCGCTGCGCGCCAACGTCTACCGTGCGCGCGAAGGCGGCTATATTGACGACATTTCGCGCAACCGGACCGATCTCAACCGCTCCGACATCGTCGGGGGACGCGCGATCCTGGCGGCCAAGCTGGGCGGGGGCTGGACCGGCGAGGCGATGGGGGCGGTGCAGTCAATCGACACCCGCGATGCCCAGTATGCCGACCGGCGCATGCCGGGGCTGGGGCGCCGCAATCCGTTCGATCAACCGTTTGCCCAGCGGTTCGTGTTGGGCAACGCCACGCTCAAGGGGCCGGTTGGCGCACTCAATTTCACAGGAACTTTCGGCGCGCTCTCCAACCGCACGCGCGAAGTGTTCGATGCCAGCACACTGTTCGAGCAGGAGGCACCTTACCGGCAAGGCAATACCACGTCGCTGCTCGCCGGGGAGGCGCGGCTCGACTATTCCGGGTCCGACGGATGGAGCACGCTGGCCGGCGTGTCGTTCCTCCGCAATCGCAGCGTCGGCGACCGCGAAGTGCTGGTCAAGAACCTGGGCCAGTACAGCGCCAGCGTGCAGAACAACGTCACCGAATGGACGCTTTTTGCCGAGGCCTCCAAACGGCTCACCCCCCGGCTCACGGCGACGCTGGGTGGCCGCGTATCGGCCATCCACCTTTACGGATACCGGCACGATCTGGTTTCAACCGAAGATGTCATTTCGGACATTGCCGAAAGCGCCCGCACCGAACGGGTGGCCGCTCCGTCTGCGGCGTTGCTCTATGCTATCCGGCCGGACTTGCAGGCGTTCGTGCGCTATCAGCAAGGCTATCGGCCAGGCGGGATTTCGATCGAATTCGGCCGGATCACCAAATTCAGCAACGACCGTCTGGCGACGTTCGAGCTGGGGCTGCGGTTCGGCAAGCGCCAGCGCAGCGTGGTTTCGGGCCAGATGTCGCTGTCGGTTTCGCGCTGGTCGGATATTCAGGCCGACGTGGCCGACAATATTGGCCTGCCGATCACGCTCAACATCGGCAACGGCAAGATCACGACCGCTTCCGCTGCGATCGCCTTTGCCCCGACTCCGCGTTTCGGGCTGGAGGCGGGGCTGGTCTACAACCGCAGCCGGCTCGATGAACCTTCGGAACGGCTGGTTACCTTCAGCCATGCCATCGCCAACGAAGTTACGCAGGGCAGGGCGACTCTGCCCAACGTCACTGATTTCAGCGCCCGTGTCGCAGCGCGCTTTTCCGGGGATTTCGGCGGGCGCTGGAGCTGGGACCTCAACGGTGCGATCCGCTACATCGGCCTGTCCCGGCTAGGGTTGGGCGTGCGGTTCAACAAGAATCAGGGCGGCTATACCCAGACCAATCTGGTCGGGCGCTTGCACCATGATGACCTGACCCTGTTTGTGGCGGTCAACAACCTGCTAGACGACAAAGCCAGCCGCTTCGGTGTCGGCAATCCGTTCGACCTCGATCTCGCGCTGCAATACGTCCCGCAGCGGCCGCGTTCGGTCAGCGTCGGGGTCGATCTCGCGTTCTAACGCCGCCGCCGCTGGTGCGGTGCGCAAATCTTGCCGGCGGCCGGTACGGGTCTGCCGCTTCGACTCCGTCACTTCGATGAACAACCATTCATCTTGAGGCGTAGCGGCCGGGTGGCCCGCGCCAGGAACCGACGGCTGGCATGGACGAAAGACGTCCCGATACTGAACGCCATCGCGCCCTGCCGCAGCGCCTGAACCGGCGCGCCCGCGTGCAGGTTCTGGCGGCACTGGTTGCGGTTGGCGGAGTCTGGGCTGGCCCGGCGGGGGCCGCATCTTCACGCCAGTCCGGCTGCACCCGGTTTGACGATTTCTACCTGTGCGATGCCGCGCAGACCGGACCGGCCAAGGGGCAGGGTGATCCGGCAACCGGGCGCTTCGCCCAACCTTCGCAAGACCGCGCAGCCATCCGCGAGGCACGCCGCGATGCGCGCTCTGCCTGCTCTCCCATCGCACGCAAATCCAACCAGACCAAGGAAACACCGCTATGCTCCTGACATTCGTTCCGGCGCTTGCCTATCCCGTCGCTCTCGCGGCTTCGCTGGCCGGTGCACTCGTTCCGCCCGACATGATCGTGGTGCCGAAATCCGACTGCGTATCCACGGCAGAGATGGCGCGGCTGCACCGGACCTATCGCATGTCGATCGCCTATCCCTGTGCGGCGATGAAGGGGTTCGCCGTTTACTCGAGCCCCGAGGTGATCCGCGGGTTGCGCGGCGATCGGGCCGTTGCAAAGCTTCTGCCCAACAACAGGAATTCCGAACGGCTGTGCGCCGGATCCTGAACGCGCTGCCGCGACATCCGAAATGTTATAACATTAAATCAAACCGATAGCGGAGCGTCATGTATTTTTCGCGCCCCGGTGTATGGGTCAGGCACCAAGCCTCCGTCTTCTGAACATGGAACGAAACTGACGCGATCCCATCGATCGCCAAGGCTGCTTCGCTATCAGCGGCATCGCCGTTCGCGGGATCTTGCGCTTCCGCGAGCAGGGGAGTGTGCGCCGGATACGCAGCAGAGTTCCAGACCTGAAGTGAAAGGACTTGAACAGTGAAATTTACGCGCATTTCGATTTCGGCCGCCGCCCTTGCCGGCCTGGCTCTGGCGGGTCCCGCCCACGCAGAAGACCGGGTTGGCGGTTATGTCGGCATCGAAGCCGGAGTCTCGATGGCTCCGACCGAACGCTACACCATCCTCCCCAATTCCACGGTGCCCAGCCCCAATCCTGCGGCCAATTCGGTTTCGATCAAATCGAAGACCGGCCTCGATATCGCCTTCATCGGTGGGTACGACTTCGGTCCGATCCGGGCCGAAGTGGAACTGTCGCGCCGCTCTAACAAGGTTGGCCGCATCGATTCGACAGCAGCTCTGCCGACCCGCTTCAACACTCCGCCGGCACTGCCGACCACGGCAACCGGCGCGTTCACTGCAACGACCGGTTCGATCCGCACCCGTGCGGCAATGTTCAACCTGATCGGCGATTTGCCGGTGACCGACAGCTTCGAACTGTTCGCCGGCGGCGGGATCGGCATTGCCGACGTGCGCGGCCGCAGCGTTTCGGTTTCGCCGACCGCGACCTTTCTCAACGACACCGACAAGGGCTTTGCCTGGCAGCTGATGTCGGGCGCGCGGGTGCCGCTGGGTGAAAATGTCGAGATCAGCGTGAAGTACAAGTACTTCCACACGGCCGGGGTTCACCAGGTTGATACCATGAACCGGTTGCTGGAAAGCAGCCGCAGTTCGCACAGTGTGCTCGGCGGTGTTGCCCTGCGGTTCTAACGACCGCCTCTTGCCGAGCCCGTGGGCGGTCGTCCCTCTGACCACACACCCGAGCGACCGCCCATCCAGCCTGGGTTCCCGAAGCGGAACCCAGGCTGGACTTTTTTGCGTCCGCGTCGCACGCACGCGCGCCGCCCATTGGAGGGCGTTGC
>JABFRE010000194.1 GCA_013141325.1 Novosphingobium sp. | reverse complement strand
CGACCCGTTCACGCCATTGCTTCGCGTCGGCCGGAATTTCACCGTAGAGGCGCAGTTCCATGCCGTTTACAGCGCGCTCCAGCCGGAGGTTCGGCTTTCCTCCGGGAGCAGTGGTAACCGCCTCGTTGCGGAGCGCGAAATAGTCCGGCATCGCCACCACCGGGCGTTGACCTTCGGCGCCCGGCGTCACCGTCAGCGCCACAACGTTGTCATCGAGATTGAGCGCACCCACCGCCGTTCCGTCATCGGTCCCGATGTTGTTCCAGCTCATCCCCGGGGTCCAGCGCTGATCGGGCCAGAAGCTGTCATCGCCCACCACGTCACGGACCCGCTTCGTCTTGGCCGCCACCGCGTCCGCCAGAGCAGACAGGCAGTCGCTGACGCAATCGGGCGCGCTCGACATCCGGGCATCGCCGCGGCCGATCAGCCAGGCGTCGATCGGTCCGGCCGGCACCTTGTCATCGGGTCCGACACCCGGAAGGATCATGAGTGATTCCGCCCGCACGGGAACCAGCGCCACCCGGGTTCCGCCTGCCGTGTCCGGCTGATCCATCCCCGGCAGCGCGGTGTAGGCGGCTGCGGTTGTGAACAGCTTGGTATTCGAAGCCGGAATGAAGCGCTGGTCGGGAGCGACCGCCACAACTTCGCGCCCCTGTTCGTCCACCACCAGCAGCCCAAACCGCGTGCCTGCCGGGGCAGCGGCAAACACCGCCTCGACCTGTTGCTGCAGCGGCGGCGCGGCATAGGCGGTTGCGGGGACGACGGCGGCCAGCGCCAGCGCAAGCAGGATACCAGGCTTCATCACCCCAGCTTGCCGCGCGGTTTGATCGAAGTCCACTGTCGCCGTTCGAAGGGGTCATTTTGCGCCCGCCAGCGCCGGTTGGCGCTTGGTCGATTTGGCAGTTGCGGCAACGCCGCGCTGCGCCCACTCTTACGCCTTGAATCGCTTTCAGGGGAAACCACACCGATGCGCACAGTTCTGCTCGCCGCCAGCGTCCTCGCCCTTTCCGCCCATCCCGCATTTGCGCAGTCCGCCGAGCCGACCGCAGCAAAGCCGGCCGCACTGATTGCCGATGGCGTGCCTGTCGTACCCCAGACTCTGGTCGACCGGACTCGGCCTTACATGGAGTTCCGCACTGCGGGCTTCGTCGACTGGGACCCTGCAACCAAGGGCATGCTGATCGCCACCCGCTTCGGCAACGTGGCGCAGCTGCACACGGTGGCCGCGCCGCTGATGATGCGCCGTCAGATCAGCTTCGAGGCCGAGCCGCTCTTCGGCCAGTATGCCCCGAACGATGGCACGCTGGTGGTCAGCAAGGACACTGGCGGGAGCGAGTTCTTTCAGCTCCACACACTGAAGGACGGGCGGCTGACGCTGCTGACCGACGGGAAAAGCCGCAACGGGTTCAACACCTTCAGCGCCGATGGCAAACTGCTGGCCTACACGTCCACCCGCCGCAACGGTGCCGACAATGACATCTACGTCATCGATCCGCGCGATCCGGCGTCGAACCGTATGGTCGCCCAGGTAAAGGGCGGCGGCTGGGGTTTGGCCGATTTCGCCCCCGGCAATGCCGGAGCGGTCGTGGCCAACGGCTTGTCGATACAGAAGACCGATCTCTACTGGCTCGACATCGCCAGCGGCAAAATGACTCCGATCGGCGATCACAAGAAGGCGATCGCCTATGGCGGAGCGGAGTTCGCACCCGACGGCACCTTGTGGACCACCAGCGACGAAGGGTCGGACTTTCAGCGGCTCGGCACACTCGACCCGAAAACCGGCAAGTTCACCCCGCGTTCGCCGGAGAAGAAGTGGGACGTGGACGGGTTCGACATCGCCCACGACGGCAGCTTCATCGCCTATGTGGTGAACGAGGCGGGCATTTCGAAGCTCAAGCTGATGGATCCCAAGAGCGGCGCGGTACGTGAGGTTGCGGGATTGCCCAAGGGCACGATCGGCGGATTCAAGATCGCACCGTGGGGAACCATCGGACTGACCGTCTCGGCCGCCAAGGTACCTGCGGACGCCTTTTCGGTCGATCCGGTCACGCTGGCGGTCACCCGCTGGACGATGAGCGAGACCGGCGGACTCGATCCCGCGGTCAATGCCGAACCCGAATTCGTCGAGGTGAAGAGCTTCGACGGCGAGCCGGTGTCCGGCTTCCTCTACCGCCCTGATCCAGCGAAATTCCCCGGCAAACGGCCGCTACTGTTCAACATTCACGGCGGTCCTGAAGGGCAGTCTACTCCGGGCTTTCGGGGGCGGACCAACTATCTGCTGAACGAGTTGGGCGTAGCGGTGTTCTATCCGAACGTGCGCGGATCGACCGGATTCGGAAAGCGCTTCGTCAGCCTGGACAACGGCCCGTTCCTGCGCGAAAATTCGGTCAAGGACATCGGCGCCTTTCTTGATCGCCTGCAGGCCGATCCGGCGGTTGATTCGGCGCGAATGGCAGTAACCGGCGGGTCCTATGGCGGCTACATGTGCTATGCCTCGGCGATCCGGTATGGTGACCGGTTCAAGGCGGCAGACTGCATCGTCGCGATCAGCAACTTCACCACGTTCCTTGAAAACACCCAGAGCTATCGCCGTGATCTGCGCCGGGTGGAATACGGCGACGAGCGCGACCCGAAGCAGCGCGCCAAGCTCACCGAAATCTCGCCTCTGACCAGCGTCGCCAAGCTGAGCATCCCGCTGCTGGTGGTAACCGGCGCCAACGATCCGCGCGTGCCGCAAAGCGAGGCGGATCAGATCGTTGCTGCCGTGCGCAAGAACGGCGGAGCGGCCTGGCATCTGGTCGGCACCAACGAGGGCCACGGCTTCGCCAAAAAGGAAAACGCCGACTACCAGTTCTGGACCGAACTGCAGTTCTGGCAGCAGCATTTGCTGGGCCGGAAGTAGCGCACTCCCGGAGCTGCGTTGCGCGCGCCTGCGTTTTGGCGTAAGGGCAGCCGCGTCCGCCCCGGCCGCGCGAGTCCCGTTTGACTTGCCATGCCGGGGCTTGCCTTTTCTTGCCCAAGGAAACGTTCCATGTCCCGTCGCCGCCAGATCTACGAAGGCAAGGCCAAGATCCTCTATGAAGGCCCCGAACCGGGCACGCTGATCCAGTACTTCAAGGATGATGCCACCGCCTTCAACGCTCAGAAAAAGGGCACGATCAACGGCAAGGGCGTGATCAACAACCGCATCAGCGAATATGTCTTCACCCGCCTCTCGCACATCGGCATCCCGACCCATTTCATCAAGCGGCTCAACATGCGTGAGCAGCTGGTGCGGCAGGTCGAGATCATCCCGATCGAGGTGGTGGTGCGCAACGTCGCCGCCGGGTCGATCAGCACGCGGCTGGGCATCCCCGAGGGCGAACCGCTGCCGCACACGCTGATCGAATACTACTACAAGGACGACGCGCTCGGCGATCCGATGATCGCCGAAGAGCACATCGCCTGCTTCGGCTGGGCCGGGAACGAGGAGATGCAGGACATTTCGTCGATGGCGATCCGGATCAACGATTTCCTGTGCGGGATGTTCGCCGCAATCAACATCCGGCTGGTCGATTTCAAGCTGGAATTCGGCCGGATCTGGGACGGCGATTACAGCCGGGTGATCCTGGCTGACGAGATCAGCCCCGATGGCTGCCGGCTGTGGGACATGACCACCAACGAAAAGCTCGACAAGGACCGGTTCCGCCGCGACCTTGGCGGCGAGGAAGAGGCCTATCAGGAAGTAGCCCGGCGCCTGGGCCTGCTGGAGAACGAGGGACCGAGCGAGGTTTTCGACCTGTCTGTCCACCGCAAGCTGCGGGGGAAATAGGAGGAATCGGCTTTGGCAGTTCCGCTGGCAATTTCGATCGTCGCGTTCTGGCGCGATGCCGGGCCCGACAGATGGTATGCCAAGGACGACGCCTTCGACGCCGCGCTCCGTACGCGGTTCGAAGCCGCGCACCATGCCGCCGCGCGCGGCGAATTTTCCGGCTGGTCCGCCGACTGGGAGGGCAGTCTGGCCCTGCTGATCCTGCTCGATCAGGTCCCCCGCAACATCTACCGTGGCTCGGCCCATGCCTTTGCCACCGATCCGCTGGCCCGCAGCATCGCGAACAGCGCACTCGAAGCCGGGCACGATCAAGCTGCACCGCCGGATCTGCGGGCATTCTTCTATCTGCCGTTCGAGCATTCGGAACGGATCGAAGACCAGGATCGCTGCGTCGCGCTGTGCGAAGCGCTGCAAGCGGCCGGCGGACCGCCCGCCGAGTGGGCACTGATGCACCGTGACATTATCCGGCGGTTCGGCCGTTTCCCGCACCGCAATCCGGCACTGGGCCGGACCACTGCCGCCGAGGAACAGGCCTTTCTCGATTCCGGGGGGTTCCGGGGTTAGTCGGCGTCACCGCCGCTTGCTCCGACTGACGCTTTCTTGCACCTAGCAGTGATGCTCCTCCGCAAGGCCCTGTTCGCCCTCACCCTCTCCACTCTGGCGCTGTCCGCTTGCGCCCCGCGCGCCGGACACTTCGGTTCGGCGGCGCCCGCCCGGCCAAAGCCGGTCTGGGCCTTTGAGGCCAGCGACGTGCCGCTTGACGAGGGCTACCGCTTCGGCCGCCTCGCCAACGGGATGCGGTTCGTGATCCGGCAGAACGCCACGCCCAAGGGCACCGCGCTGGTGCGGATGCAGGTCGGCGCCGGATCGCTCGACGAGAGCGATGACGAGCGGGGCTTTGCCCATTTCGTCGAGCATATGGCCTTCAACGGTTCGACCAATGTCCCCGAAGGCGAAATGATCAAGCTGCTCGAACGCGACGGGCTGGCTTTCGGGGCTGACACAAATGCGATGACCAATTTCGAGCGCACGCTCTACATGCTCGACCTGCCGCGTAACGATCCGGCGCTGCTTGACACCGCGCTGATGCTGATGCGCGAAACCGCCAGCGAGCTGACCATCGCCGCGGGCGCGGTGGAGCGCGAGCGCGGGGTGATCCTGTCCGAAATGCGCGATCGCAACACCTATGCGCTACGCAATTACGTCGATCAGAGCCAGTTCGCCACCCCCACCGCCCGCTACGTCGCGCGGTTGCCGATCGGTACGGCCGAGACGCTCAAGGCCGCGACCGCGGAGAGCCTGCGCGGGTTCTACGCCCGCGAATATGTTCCGGCGCAAACCACCGTGCTGGTGGTCGGCGATCTCGATCCCGCCGTGGTCGAAACCGCGATCCGCAAGCGGTTCGAAAATTGGCGTCCCGCCAAGGCCGATCCCCAGCCCTCAGCCGGGCCGGTCGAGCCGCAGCTGGCAGGCAAAGCCGACATCTACATCGATCCGGCCCTTTCCGAACGGATCGTTGCCGCGCGCCACGGCCGCTGGCTCGATGAGCCGGACAGCCTGGCCCAGCGCCGCGAGAACGTGCTGCGCCAGGTCGGCTATGCAATCGTCAACCGCCGCCTGCTGCGCCTGACCCGGCAGGAAAACGCCCCGTTCCGCGCCGCCGGGCTGGGCACCAGCGATGTCTTCAAGGCTGGCCGCACCACCAGCCTGGCGATCGACACAGTTGACGGCAAATGGCGGCGGGGGCTGGTGACTGCTGCTGAGGAATACCGGCGGGCGTTGAAATTCGGCTTCGGCAAGGACGAAGTGGCAGAGCAGATCGCCCATATCCGCACCGCCAACCTCAACGCTGCGGCATCGCAGGATACCCGCAGCAACGGGCAGTTGCTGGGCGCGGTGCTGGCGCTGATCGCGGACGATGTCGTGCCGGACACTCCGCGCCGCTCGCTGGAACGGCTCGAGGCTTTCATTCCCCAGATCACGCCCGAGGCGGTGCTGGCGGCGATGAAGCGCGAGTTGGTTCCCCTCGATGCACCTTTGCTTCGTTTCCAGGGCCGCGCGTCGCCCGCTGGCGGCGCGCAGGGCTTGCGCCAGGCCTGGGATCAAGCGATGCGCACTGCACTCGCGCCGCCCCGGTCCACGTCCGCGGCGACCTTTGCCTACACCGATTTCGGCCCGGCGGGGGTGGTAAACGCCAACACCGCCGAACCCGTGCTGGGTATCCGCACCCTGCGTTTTGCCAATGGTGTGCGCCTCAACCTCAAGCGGACCGATCTCGAAAAGGAGCGGATCTGGCTTCAGGTATCGATCGACGGCGGTGCCTTCGTCGCAACCAAGGCCAACCCGCTGGCGGCGCGCATGGCCAATGTCCTGGCGCTGGGCGGGCTGGGCAAGCACAGCAAGGACGAGCTGGACAGCCTGCTCGCCGGACGCACCGCGACCACCAGCTTTGGCGCCACCGACGAGACCTTCGTCGAGGTGGCGTCAACCACGCCGCGCGATCTGGAGTTGCAGCTGCAACTGCTCACCGCGCAGGTCACAGATCCGGGCTATCGGCGCGAGGGCGAAGTGCTGTTCCGCCAGTCGATCAACAACATGTTCGCCTCGCTGCGGGCCACTCCGGGGGCGGCACTGGCGGCGGACAGCGGAGCAATCCTGTCGGACAACGATCCGCGCTTCAGCCTGGGCACTGTGGAGGATTGGCGGGCGTTGAGCTTCGCCAAACTCAAGACCGATATTGCCGACCGGCTTCAGAACGGCGCAATCGAGATCGGCATCGTCGGCGATTTCGACGAAACCACGGCGATCGACACCGTTGCCCGCACCTTTGGCGCGCTGCCCCCGCGCGAGCCGGAATTCCGCCTGTACAGCGAACAGCGCAGCCGGCCGTTCACCGCCGACCGCAGCGCGCGCACGCTGCATCACACCGGGCCTAAAGATCAGGCGCTGATCACACTGACCTGGCCGACCCGCGACGGCGAGGACCCGCTGGCCTCGCTCCAGCTCGAACTGCTGGAGCGGGTGGTCCAGATCGAGCTGACCGATACCCTGCGCGAGAAGCTGGGCAAGGCCTATTCACCGGGCGCCTCCAGCAATGCCTCGCGCACCTGGCGCGGCTATGGCACCTTTGCCCTCTCCGCCTCGGTCGACGTTGCCGAGGTCGATGCCACCCGCAGCGCCATCGCCGAAACGCTGGCCGAATTGCGCGCAGCGCCCGCCAGCGCAGATCTGCTGCTGCGGGCACGGGCGCCGCTGCTGGAAAATTTCGACAACCTGCTCAAATCGAACGCCGGCTGGCTGGCCTATGTCGACCGTGCACAGAGCGAGGCCGACCGGATCGAGCGCTATGCCAAGGCCAAGCAGCGGCTGCTGTCAGTCACGGCCGAAGACCTCCACCGCCTTGCCCAGCAGTACCTTACCGTCAACGGCGCGGTGGAGGTGTCTGTGCTTCCCGACGGGATCGATCCGCCCGTCCCTCAGGCCACCGTATCGCGGTAACGGCGCACGGCGATTGTGCCGAAGGCCAGCAGCATAGCCAGCATTACCGTGGATTCGGGCACGGCCAGCCGCCAGTCCCAACCCTTCAGCATGATCCCGCGCACCAGCCGGATGTAATGCGTGGGGGGCAGCAATTCCGCCATCCACTGGATCGGGCGCGGCATGCCGCGGAAGGGAAAGGCGAAGCCAGACAGCAGGATCGAGGGCATCAGATAGAACATGCTGGCCTGCATCGCCTGAACCTGACTGCTCACCAAAGTCGACATGGTGAAACCCAGCGCCAGGCACACGAGCGTGAACAGCAGCGTCACCGCCATGAGCAGCGCCATCGATCCGACAAACGGCACCTTGAAGATCAGCGCCGCCGCCGCCAGCACCACCAGCACCTGGACGAAACCCATCGCGAAATAGGGAACGATCTTGCCCACCATCACCTCGATCGGGCGCAGCGGGGTGGCCAGCAGATTTTCCATCGTCCCCTGCTCGGTTTCGCGGGTCACCGACATTGCGGTCAGCGCGACCATGGTCATCGACAGGATGATCGCCAGCAGCCCCGGAACGGTGTTGTGGCTGGTGATCCCTTCGGGATTATAGCTGCGGTGAAGCACGAAGGTGACCGGCCCCGGCCCCGCCAGCCGCGCCGCCAGCGGCCCGGTGAGCTCGCGCGCCAGGGCCTGGTTCACCGCTTCGCCCACCGCCGCCACCGCCGGGCCGGTCGAGGCGGGATCGGTCGCATCGACCGTCAGCAGCAGCTGCGGCCGCTCACCGCGCACCAGCGCGCGCGAAAAGTCGGTCGGCACGGTCAACACGAACTGGGCCTTGCCCTCGGCGATCAGCTGGTCACCCTCACCGTAGCGGCTGGCGACCTCGGTGACGTCGAAGTAGGAGGTCGCCCGCAAGGCCCCGACGATTGCGCGCGAATAGGCCGAATTGTCATTCGCCTCCACCGCCAGCGGCAGGTGGCGCGGATCGTTGTTGATCGCCACACCGAAGATCACCAGCTGGATGATCGGGAACATGAACATCATCGCGATCGTCCCCGGATCGCGCGCCATCTGGCGCACTTCCTTGAAGATCATCGCCCCGATCCGCTCCCACATCACGCGGTCTCCAGCACGGAATTGTCGGTGGCGGTTCGCATCAGGTTGATGAACACGTCTTCCAGTGTCGGCTCGGCCTCGCTCCAGCGGATCCGGTCGGCCCAGGGTTCGACCGCCTTTCGCAGGGCTGCCGGATCGGGCCCACAGACGTGGAGCGAGGTGCCGAACGGGGCGGCCATCGCCACGCCGGGCCGACCCTCGATCTCTGCGGACAGGCGGTCCGCACCCGGGCCATCGCCCTGCAAAGCGTAGAGCCCCGATGCTGCAATGACTTGGTCGGTCGTGCCGCGCGCCAGCATCACCCCATAGGCGATATAGGCAATCTCGTGGCAGCGCTCGGCCTCGTCCATGTAATGGGTCGAAACCAGCACGGTCATCCCATCGCGGGCGAGCGCGTGGATCTGGTCCCAGAACTCGCGCCGCGCCTGCGGATCGACCCCGGCAGTTGGCTCATCGAGCAGCAGGATCTTCGGCTCGTGCAGCACTGCGGCGGCCAGAGCCAGGCGCTGTTTCCATCCGCCCGAGAGCTTGCCGGCCAGCTGATCGGCGCGGGTGGCCAGGCCCAGCCGCTCCAGCGCTGCGTCCACCCGCGCCTTGCGGTTGTCCAGACCATAGACCCGGGCGATGAATTCGAGGTTCTCAGCAATGGAAAGATCGGAGAACAGACCGAACTTCTGGGTCATGTAACCGATCTGGTGCTTGATCGCGCGGCGTTGGGTCCGGAGATCCAGCCCCAGCACTTCACCCTCGCCAGCATCGGGAATCAGCAATCCGCAGATCATCCGCAGCGTCGTTGTCTTGCCCGAGCCATTGGGGCCTAGAAAGCCGCAGATTCGCCCCGGCTGGACGATCAGGTCGAAGTCATCGACCACCGTGCGCGCGCCGAACCGCTTGGTAAGCCCGCGCACCGCAATGGCCGGCGTCTCGTTCATTGCGGGATGACCTCCACCGGCAGCCCCGGCGGCAACGGCTTGTCCGAGGGCGCGAGCAGCGCCTCCACCAGGAACACCAGTTTGGCCCGCGCGTGCTCGCTGTAGATCACCGGCGGCGTGTATTCGCTACGCGGCGAAATATAGCTGACCTTGGCCTGTCGCTCGCCCCCGCAGCCATCGCAGGTAAAGCGCACCGCCGACCCGGCGCGCAAGCCTGCAATCCGGTCTTGCGGGACGTAAAAGCGCAGCTTGCGCTTGTCGTCAGGCAGGATCGACACGACCGGCGCATTGGCCGCCACCCATTCCCCCGGATTGTAGAAGGTCTGTTCGACCACTCCTTTCGTTGGCGAGACGGGTGAAATTTCGCGGCGGCGCTGGCGCTGGGCCCTGAGCGCGGCCTCGGCGCCTGCGGCATTGGCCCGGGCGGCGGCAATCTGCTCACCGCGCCCGGCGTTGATCTGGCCAGAGGCAATCTGCGCCCGGGTCTGGGCCAAAGCCGCCGACGCCGCATCGCGTGCGGCCCGCGCGCTGTCCAGCTGGGCCCGGCTGGCAAACCCGCGCGCGGCCAGCGCCGAAATCCGGCCGAAATCCTGCTGGGCCTTGGTCAGCAGGGCCGCGGCCTGGGCCTCTGCCGCGCGCGACACGGCAATTTCGGGCGCGCGCTGGCGGGAC
>JABFRE010000050.1 GCA_013141325.1 Novosphingobium sp. | reverse complement strand
TGATCGGGATCGAACGGCGGTTGCAGCATGCCTTCCCATTTGGTGATCACGCCGGTCGCCACCGCGTTCCCCAGCACATTGGTGGCGGTACGGCCCATGTCGAGGAACTGGTCGATTGCCAACACCAGCGCGATCCCTTCGACCGGCAGGTCGAACATCGCCAGCGTTGCGGCGATCACCACCAGGCTGGCGCGGGGTACTGCGGCGATGCCCTTGGAACTGACCATCAGCGTCAGCAGGATCAGGATCTGGGTGACCGGCTCGATATGGATGCCATAGGCCTGCGCGATGAAGATCGTCGCAAAGCTGGCGTACATCATCGACCCGTCGAGGTTGAACGAATAGCCCAGCGGCACCATCAGCCCGGATATGCGCCGGGGCACGCCAAAACGGTCCAATTGTTCGAACAGCTTGGGCATGGCCGCCTCGCTGCTGGCGGTCGAGAAGGCGATCAGGATCGGCTCACGCACATAGCGCACCAGCATCAGCGCGCGTTCGCGCAGGAACACGAAACCGATGCCCAGCAGCAGCGCCCACAGCAGCACGAGCGAGAAATAGAAGCTGCCCAGCAGCTTGCTGTAGAACCACAGGATGCCAAGCCCGTTTTCGGCGACGACCTTGGCCAGCGCGCCGAACACCGCGAAGGGTGCAAAGCGCATCACATAGCCGGTGATCTGCAGCATCAGCTCGGCCAGAGCCTCGGCCCCGCGGACCAGCGGCTTGCCCTTTTCGCCGATCGCGGTCAGCGCGATTCCGGCGAAGAGCGAGAACACCAGAATTTGCAGCACGTTGTTCTCGCCCATCGCGGCGATGATGTTCTTGGGGAACACGTGTTCGATGAATTCGAACAGGTCGAGCTTCTTGACCTCGCCCACCGCCTTGGTCGGCATGGTCAGGTCAAGCCCGACGCCCGGCTGGAACAGGTTGACCATCACCAGCCCCAGGCTGATCGAGATGAAGCTCGCCAGAATGAACCAGACGATGGCGCGAAAGCCGATCCGGCCTACCGCCGCGCTGTCGTTCATATGGGCAAGGCCCGAGACGATTGTCGCCAGCACCAGCGGGGCGACCAGCATCTTGATCAGGTTGAGGAAGATCGTCGACAGCACCTGGAAGCTGCGCACCCAGTGCTCGGTCGTCATCACGCCCGACAGCAGGTTCTGGTTGACCAGATAGCCCACCACGATGCCCAGCAGCATGCCGACCAGAATGCAGCGTGTCAGATAGGTGCTAAGCATGTGAAGCAGCCAGCCAAACAGCGAACGGCGTTCTGTCATGATCTGCATTACTCCCCGGGTCCGATCGTTGCGGCGATGCTATCAGCCCGGCGCCGCCCCGGCAATCAGGGGGCCAGCGCGGCTGTGGCTATCCGTGCATAGATCCGAGCCAGCGCGTCCAGATCGGCCAGCGCCACGGCCTCGTCGCGCTTGTGCATCGTTGCGTTGCACAGGCCAAATTCGATCACCGGGCACAGATCCTTGAGGAATCGCGCATCGCTGGTGCCGCCCGTCGTGCTGGCTTCGGGGCGCAGGCCCAGCTCGGCCTCGACCGCATCGGCGACCATCTGACTGAAGGCGCCGGGCGGGGTCAGGAAGGCCTCGCCGTAGACCACCGGACGGGCCGTGGCGCCGTGCTTGGCCGCAATCGCGCTGACCCGCTCGCCCAGCTGCTTGCCGGTGTGCCGGTCGTTGAAGCGGATCGACAGCCGGGCGTGGGCGCGGCTGGGGATCACGTTGGTGGCGGGATTGCCGACGGAAATGTCGGTAATTTCAAGGTTGGAGGCCTGGAACCAGTCGGTCCCCTCATCCAGCGGCATGGCCTTCAGCTCGGCCAGCATGTGCACCATTCGGGTGATCGGATTGTCGGCCAGATGCGGATAGGCGACGTGGCCTTCCTTGCCTTCGACTTCCAGCCAGATGTTGGTCGATCCGCGCCGCCCGATCTTCATCGTATCGCCGAGCCGGTTGACGCTGGTCGGCTCGCCCACCAGGCACAGGTCGGGGATCGAGCCGACCGCGCGCATATGCTCGATCAGCGCTACCGTGCCGAACTGCGCCGGGCCTTCCTCATCGCCGGTGATTACGAAGCTCAGCGTGCCTGCGGATTGCGGCACCTCGGCAGCAGCGACCACCATCGCCGCGATCGCGCCCTTCATGTCGACCGCGCCGCGCCCGTACAGCAGCTCGCCGCGTACTTCGGGGGCGAAGGGCGCGCTGGACCAGCCTTCGCCGGGGGGAACCACGTCGACGTGGCCGGCAAAGGCGAAATGGCGGCTGCCCGGCGGGCCCTGACGGACCGCGAACAGGTTTTCGACCGGCCCGTCGGGCGCCTCGCCAGTCGTGAAACGGTGCACCGCGAAGCCCAGCGGGGTAAGCTGCGCTTCGAGGCAATCGAACACCAGTCCGGCCGCCGGGGTCACGCTGGGGCAGGCGATCAGCGCTTCGGCAAGCCCGGCGGCAGTGAAGGGGGTGTTGCTCATGGTTCGCCTTCGCATATGGTGTCACGACCCGCCGCACAAGCCGGAGCACGCCGCTCATGCCCAAGCTCGATCTCGACGCAATCCCCGAGACCAACGCCACCGGCTATCCGCCGTGTTACGCTGATGTGGTCCAGGACCGGTGGTACCGCCGCCTGGCTCCGGCCAGCGGCCTCACCGATTTCGGCGCCAGCTACGTGGTGCTTCAGCCCGGCGCGTGGTCAAGCCAGCGCCACTGGCATGAAGGCGAGGACGAGCTGGTGGTGATGCTCAGCGGCGAGGCGGTGCTGGTCGATGAAAGCGGCGAAAGCGTGATGCGCCCCGGCGATGTGGCCGCTTTCCCCAAGAACGATGGCAACGGCCACGTCCTTCAGAACCGGTCGGCGCAGCTGTGCAGTTTCATCGCAATCGGCCGTCCGGCGGACAGCGCCTGCCACTATCCCGATATCGACATGCATCTGTTTGCCGGGGCCGAGCGGCAGAAGCGCAAGGATGGCAGCGACTTTTGAGTCGCTACTTCCTTGCCGGTTCAACTTCCCATTGCTCGATCACCCAGTCTTCCGTCTCTGCGGCTTCGATCCAGGCCTGAAGCCATTCGTGCTCCCACACCGCTTCCATATAGGCGACCGCAAAGCCTGGCACCGCAATGCCATAGCTGATGAAGCGGCTGACCACCGGGGCATAGATGATGTCGGCCGCGCTGAAGGTGCCGAACAGGAACGGCCCGCCGCGCCCAAACCGGGCGCGGGCCTCGGCCCACAGCGTCAGGATGCGGACGATGTCGGCCTTGGCCCCGTCGCTGATCGCATGGCCTTCGATCCGGCGGCGCACATTCATCGGGCATTCGCTGCGCAGCGCCGCATAGGAACTGTGCATTTCGGCGACCATTGAGCGCGCCATCGCCCGGGCATCGTCCGCCTTGGGCCAGAACCGGTCGCGCCCGACCTTGTCGGCCAGGTATTCGATGATCGCCAGACTGTCCCACACCACGGCGTCGCCGTCCCACAGCACCGGCACCTTGCCGGACGAAGGCGCGATCTCGTCGTGCTCCTTCTTACGAGCATCCCAGTCGTCGCCATAGAGCGGAACCTGGATCTCCTCGAAGGGCAGGCCGGCTTGCTTGGCCGCCAGCCAGCCGCGCAGTGACCAGCTGGAATAGTTTTTGTTGCCCAGGATCAGTTTCATGGAATTCCTTGCCCATCGCACCCAGCTAGCAAGCGGCTAGCCGTTCAGTTTCGCCGTGTCGAGTCTGAACGGGCTTGGGCGAGCCGCTCGGTGGTCGATGCAACAACGGTGAAATATCGCCGTCGTGTGGACGACTCCGAAACGTCTCAGGACCGACGCCGAACTGGCATCGCCATGTAACACGGTCCGCCTACCTGCCCTCTCGCAACATCACACCCAAAGGGGGCACCATGCGCCGATTCTCTGTTCTGCTGCTTTCGTCCGCCGCATTCCTGCCGCAGATCGCGGAGGCGGAGGAAGCGCCCAAGCCCGCCACCGAAGCTGCCGAAGCCGACGTCGGGGGCGAGGAAATCGTCGTCTTCGGGCGCGGCCAGTCGCGCCAGGTGCAGGAAGTGCGCGCGGCGGAGATTGCGCTGCTGGTCCCGGGCACCAGTCCGCTGCGCGCGATCGAAAAGCTGCCGTCGGTCAACATCCAGTCGGCCGATCCCTTCGGGGCCTACGAATGGTCGACCCGCGTCACGATTCGCGGGTTCAACCAGAACCAGCTGGGCTTCAACCTGGACGGCATTCCGCTGGGCGACATGACCTATGGCAACCACAATGGCCTCCACATCAGCCGCGCCGCATCGGGCGACAACATCGGCCGCACCGTGGTGTCGCAGGGCGCGGGCTCAATCACCGCGCAGTCGACCAACAATCTGGGTGGCACACTGGAATTCTTCACTTTCGATCCCGCCGACGTGCTGGGCGTGACCGGTTCGGCCACCTATGGCACCTCGGACACGCTGCGCGGATTTGTGCGGGTCGGTGTGGGAACCGAAGACGGCGCGCGCGGCTTCGTTTCGGCGCAGTACGGCACCGCCGACAAGTGGAAGGGCGACGGCCAGCAGCGCCAGTGGATGATCAGCGCCAAGGGCGTGCTGCCGCTGGGCGCGGCCACGCTCGATGTCTATGCCACCCATTCGGACCGCGCCGAGCAGGACTATCAGGACCTCAGCCTGGAGATGATCCAGCGGCTTGGCTACGATTGGGACAACTTCGGCCCGTCGAACTACGCGCTGGCGCTGCAGGTCGCCGATATCGGCGCCAACCGCGGCGACAGCGGGACCACCCCGCTCAATCCGGCGGCGGGTACCATCTATCCTGCACCGATAGCCTCGCTCGACGATGCCTATTACGATGCCTCGGGCCTGCGTCGCGATACGCTGGCGGCGCTGGGGGTCAGCGCGCCACTGGGCGAAACGGCCAAGCTGAAGCTCAAGGGCTATTACCACCACAACGAAGGGCAGGGCACCTGGGCCACGCCCTATGTCAACAGCCCCACCGGCGTGCCGATGGCGGTGCGGACCACCGAATACCAGATCAACCGTTACGGCGTGTTCGGCAGTGTCGAGGCCGATCTGGCGTTCAATCACCTTACCGTGGGCGGCTGGTTCGAAAACAACGATTTCAACCAGGCGCGGCGGTTCTACGCCTTTGCCAGCCGGACCAATGCCGGGGTCGATCTGCTGAAATTTCAGCGCGGGCCGTTCTTTACCCAGTGGGACGTCGATTTCCACACCAAGACCATCCAGTACTTCGTCCAGGACGAGATCACGCTGGGCAATGCCAAGATCAACCTGGGCTGGAAGGGTTTCAAGGTGGACAACAGTGCCACCCCGATCATTGCGGGCGGGCGCACCGCCGGCACGCTCAGCGCCGAAGACTGGTTCCAGCCGCACGCCGGGGTGAACTATGATTTCGGTGGCGGGGTTGAAGCCTTTGCCGGGTTCACCTCGGTGACCCGCGCCTATGTCTCGTCGACCACCTCGGGACCGTTCTCTTCGACTCAGGCTGGGTTTGACGCGATCAAGCCGCTGCTCAAGCCCGAAGCGTCCGACACCTACGAGGCCGGGCTGCGGCTGGGCTCGGGCGGCTTCCACGGGGTGTTGGCTGCATACTACGTCAATTTCCGCAACCGCCTGCTGACCATCCCGACTTCGGTCGGCATCGTCGGCGCGGCCAACGCGCTGCAAAACGTCGGTTCGGTCCGCGCCCAGGGGATCGAGGCCAGCGGCGAATACAAGATGGGGCCGTGGACACTGTTCGGATCGTACAGCTACAACGACAACACCTATCGCAACGATGTGGTGATCACCACCACCACTCCGGCTACGGTCATTCCGACCAACGGCAAGACCGTGGTCGATTCGCCCAAACACCTGGCCCACGGCGAAGTGGCCTATGACGACGGCAACCGCTTCATCCGGCTGGCGGCGACCTATATGTCAAAGCGCTATTTCACCTATACCAACGACAAGTGGGTGGACGGTCGCACGCTGGTAGATCTGGCGATGGGTTACCGCTTTGGCGATGGGGACAAGCATCCGTTCGAGGTGCAGTTCAACATCACCAACCTGTTCGATTTGAAGCACGTTTCGACCATCGGCTCGAACGGGTTCGGCAACAGCGGCGACAACCAGACGCTGCTGGCCGGTGCGCCGCGCCAGTTTTTCGTCACGCTGAAGGCACAGTACTGACCATGAAGACCGCGCTGCTTGCCCTGACCGCGCTTTCCTCGCTGGCCGCCACGGCGGTGCGCGCAGAACCGGTCCTGCTGATCTCAATCGACGGACTGCGCCCCGGCGACGTGCTCGAAGCCGACCAGCGCGGCCTGAAGGTCCCCAATCTGCGCAAGTTCCTGAAGGAGGGCGCCTATGCCACCGCAGTCAAAGGCGTCCTCCCGACGGTTACCTATCCCAGCCATACCACGCTGATCACAGGGGTCAGCCCGGCGCGGCACGGGGTGGTGAACAACACCGCCTTCGATCCGGCGCAGACCAACCAGGGCGGCTGGTACTGGTACGCCAGCGACATCAGGGTGCCGACCCTGTGGGACGCCGCCGCGGCGAAGGGGCTCAGCGTTGCCAACGTCCACTGGCCGGTCAGCGTGGGGGCCAAAGGCGTCACCTGGAACCTGCCGCAGATCTGGCGGACCGGCCACGGCGACGACGCCAAGCTGGTCGCCGCGCTGTCGACGCCGGACCTTGTGGCCGAGCTGGAAAAGGCGACCGGCGAGACCTATGCCCCCGGGATCGACGAGAGCATCGCTGGCGATGAAAACCGCGGCCGCTTTGCTGCCGCGCTGATCGCGAAGCGCAGGCCCGGTTTTGCCACTGTCTATCTCACTGCGCTCGATCACGAACAGCATGTCGAGGGGCCCGACACGCCGAAAGCCAAGGTCGTGCTGGAGCGGATCGACGCCGTGGTCGGAACGCTGATCGCGGCCGAACGCAAGGCGCATCCCGATGCCGTAATCGCCGTGGTCAGCGATCACGGCTTCGCGCCGATCAGCACCGAAACCAGCCTGTTCCGCGCGTTCATCGACGCGGGGCTGATCACACTGGACAGTGCGGGCAAGGTTTCCGGCTGGGAAGCGATGACCTGGCCGTCCGGCGGATCGGCGGCGGTGGTCGTAGCCCGTCCCGGCGACGCGGCGCTGGTGCGCCGGGTGGGCGATCTGCTGGAGCGGCTCAAGGCCGACCCCGGCAATGGCATCGCCGCAATCGCCGATGCCGCTCAAACGGCCAAGATGGGAGGCAACCCACAGGCCAGCTTCTATATCGATTTCGCGCCGGGTGCGTCGGCGTCGAACTACGCGGGCAAGGACGCGCCGCTGGTGAAGCCATCAACCTACAAGGGCACCCATGGCTATTTCCCGGCGGCGGCGCACTTGCGCTCCACCTTCATGCTGATGGGCAAGGGCGTGCCGCAGGGCCGTGTCCTGGGCGAGATCGACATGCGCGCGATCGCGCCGACATTGGCCCGGATCATGAAGGCGCGGCTGGACGGGGCCGAGGTTCCCGCAATCGCGTTCTAGATCGCCGCATCCTCAAGCACGGCGGCGCGCAGTTCGGCGATGCCCATGCCTTTTTCCGAACTGGTGACGTGGACCACCGGGTAGGCGGCGGGGTGCAGCCGGGCTTCGGCCTGGGTGGCGGCCAGTACGGCATCGAGTTCACTGGCCTTGATCTTGTCGGCCTTGGTCAGCACCAGCCGGTAGCCGACCGCGCTTTCATCCAGCATCTTGAGCATCTCGCGGTCGACATCCTTCACCCCGTGGCGGCTGTCGATCAGCACCAGCGTGCGTTTCAGCACCACCCGCCCGCGCAGGAAATCGCGGATCAGGCGGCGCCAGGCCTCGACGACCTTTAATGGCGCCTTGGCATAGCCATAGCCGGGCATATCGACCAACCTGAGGCGGGTTGGCTCACCCACCTCGAAGAAGTTGAGCTCCTGGGTGCGGCCGGGCGTGACCGAGGTGCGGGCGATTGCCTTGCGCCCGGTCAGCGCGTTGAGCAGCGAGCTTTTGCCCACGTTGGAACGCCCGGCAAAGGCAATTTCCGGCACATCGGGATCGGGCAGGAATTTGAGCGAGGGCGCGCTCTTCAGGAACTCGACCCGCCCGGTGAACAGGCGGCGCGCCGCCTCGGTCAGGTCGTTTCCCTCCATGCCTTCAGCCCCGCGCCTTGGCCCGCTTGGCATCGACCGCGTCCTTGTCGGCCTGGGCTTTCAGCTGCGGATGCCGCGAATAGAGATAGGCCTGCTGGGCAATGGTCAGCACGTTGGAGGTGATCCAGTAGATCAGCAGCCCGGCCGCGAAGGGGGCCATGATGAACATCATCATCCACGGCATGATCGCGAAGACCTGCTGCTGGGCGGGATCCATCTGCGCCGGGTTCAGCTTGAACTGGAAGTACATGGTGATGCCCAGCAGCAGTGCCAGAACACCGATCCCCAGGAAGGCCGGGGGGGTGAAGTTCAGGAGGCCGAACAGGTTGAGGATGTGCAGCGGATCGGGCGCCGACAGGTCCTTGATCCACAGCGCGAACGGTTGGTGGCGCATTTCGACCGCCAGGATCAGCACCTTGTACAGCGCGAAGAACACCGGGATCTGCAGGAAGATCGGCAAGCAGCCCGCGAGCGGATTGACGCCCTCGGTCTTGTAGAGCTTCATGATCTCTTCCTGCTGCTTGGCCTTGTCGTCCTTGTAGCGTTCCTGCAGCGCCTTCATCTTGGGCTGGATCGCGCGCATCGCGGCCATGCTGGCGAACTGGCGCTGGGCGATCGGGAACATCACCCCGCGCACGATCAGGGTCAGCAGGATGATCGCCACGCCGAAGTTGCCGACCAGTCCGAAGAGCGATTTCAGCAGCCAGAAGATCGGCTTTTCGAACCAGCGGAACCACCCCCAGTCGATCGCCAGGCCAAAATGCGGAACACCGTTCGCCTCGTAGCGGTCGAGTACCGTCGATTCCTTGGCTCCGGCAAACAGGCGGGTGGTGCGGGTCAGCTGCTGGCCGGGGGCGACATTGGCATCGCCATACACCAGATCGGCGCGGAAAATGCCGTTGCCCAGTGCCCGGAAATCGCTGGTTGCGCCGGCCGCATCGGGGATCAGGGCGCTCATCCAGTAGATGTCGCTGAAGCCGACCCAATTGGTCTTGCCGGCGTTGCTGATCTGTCCGGCGTCCTTGACGTCGCTGTAGTTGGGATCGAACGAGACAGTGCCGTCAAACGCGCCGAACGGTCCCGAATGGACGTTGTAGCTGTCGACGCTGGCTGTTTTGTCGGTGCGGTTGATCAGCGCGAAGGGCTTGAGTGAAACCGGCGCCGCGCCAGCATTGGCAACGCCCTGGGTGATCGTGAGCATGTAGTCCGCGTCGATCGCGTAGGTCAGCGCGAAAGTCTGGCCGGTGGTATTGGCCCAGGTCAGGGTGACCGGGCTCTGCGGCGTCAGCCGCGCCCCCTGCGGCGCGGTCCACACCGTTCCGGCATTGGGCGCGGCCACACCCTGGCCCAGAAAGCCGAACTGCGCAAAATGCTGGGCCGGCGTGCCGGCGGGCGAGAAGATCCGCTGCGGGCCACTGGCCTTGTCGAGCGTGGCGGTGTGGCGGTTGGTGGTCAGATCGTCGATCACGCCCCCGGTCAGGTTGAGCGATCCGGACAGTCCGGGGGCGACGACCGGCACGCGTCCGGCCGGATTGAGCGCCGCCTTCAGATCCTTTGCCTCGGCGGCGATGTCGGCCGCGTTGGTCAGACCGCCCTCCCGGGTCGGCTTGGCGCTGGCGGCGGGTTCGGGGCTGGCGCTCGCAGCGACAACGGGCTTGGGCTTGTTCGCCTGCGGGTAGAAATACCGGACCCCGGCATCCCAGCCGAGCAGCAACAGCGCAGTCAGCACCACAGCCAGGATCAGGTTGCGCGTATTGCTCTTGTCCACGAAGGCATCCCTGTTGTCGTTCAATGCAGGTCAGATGGGGGAGAAACGGTGCCTTTCAAGGCACCGGATCGTATCCGTGTCCGCCCCACGGATGGCAGCGCAATATACGCTTCAAGGCCA
>JABFRE010000150.1 GCA_013141325.1 Novosphingobium sp. | reverse complement strand
GCCGGGGTCAGCCAGCCGGCGCTCAGCCATTCGCCCAGCCGCACCGCGGGCGCCTCGGCGCCGTTGACCTGGACGATGCGGCGCCCCGGGCGTTCGGGGCGCACGCCCGTTCCCAGCCGGACCCCGCCGTCCAGTTCGGCGCTGATCGCAAAGCTGCCATCGCCGTCCTGGCCGGGGATGTCGGCCAGTGCGGCCCGGCGCAGCCCGCGCCCCGGCGCGAACAGCGAGAGCGCCTCGAGCACGTTGGTCTTGCCCGCGCCGTTCTCACCCACCAGCAGGTTGAAGCGCGCCGATCCGTCCAACCGGGTGTCGCGGTGGTTGCGAAAGCGGGAGAGGGAAATGCGGTCGAGCGCCATGGTAAGGCGATAGTCCGGCGGCAGGCTGCCTGTCACGCGAAAGGCGTGTGCTGAAAGTTGGTGAAAAGTCCCAACTGTGTGCATTCATCGCGGCGAAAGATTCCGTTCATCGTAGCGAAAGCGAGTAATTCTGCCGTTTTTTCGATTTGGCACGGTCCCTGCAAATAGGCTGGCATGCGCAGCAAGCGCACAAAGATTTGCCAACGGAGATTTAAAATGACCCAGACCACCTCACTGTCCAACCGGATTGCCGCCGCCGCTTCGGCCCTCGCACTGTCGCTGTTCCTGCTCAGCGGGACGATTGCGGTTCCCAGCAACGCCCAGGCCCACAATGCCTCGTCCTACGTCGGTCAGGTCGCATGAGCGCGCTTGATCGCACCAACGGGAGCAACCCGATGAACAACGGATTTCGCCTCAACAAGGATCGCGGCAAGCTGATGGGCGTCAGCGCCGGCATGGCCGACTACTTCGGCTGGGACGTCACGCTGATCCGCGTCGGCTGGGTGGTCGGCACCCTGCTGGGCTTCGGCTCGCTTATCCTGATTTACCTCGCGATCGGCCTCATCGCCGATTGACGGTGAGGCCCTGCTCGGACGAGCAGGGCCTAGACCGCATCGGCCTTGGCAAAGGGCGAGAAGTCGGTCCCGGTATCGAATACCTCCACCCCCTCGCGCCGTTTGAGCCAGCCGACCACGGCGTAGGTCACCGGGGTGAGCAAGGCCTCCCACAGCACCTTGAGCAGCCAGTTGGTGACCATCACGGTCAGCACCTGCGCGGTGCTCCAGATGCCCAGGAAGGCGACCGGGTAGAAGATCAGGCTGTCGATCGCCTGACCGAAAAAGGTCGATCCGATCGTCCGGCTCCACAGCATCCGCCCACCGGTCAGGATCTTCATCCGGGCGAGGATGAAACTGTTGACGAACTCGCCCGCCCAGAACGCCATGACCGAGGCCAGCACGATCCGCCAGGTGCTGCCGAACACGCTTTGATAGGCGGCCTGCCCGCTCCAGCCTGCGGCCGGGGGCAGGGCGACTACCACCCAGCTCATGAACGCCATGAACACCAGCGCCGCAAACCCCGCCCAGACGCAGCGGCGGGCGTTGGCATAGCCGTAGACCTCGGTCAGAACGTCGCCGATCACATAGCTGATCGGGAAGAACATGATCCCCGCGCCGAAGGTGTAGCCGCCCAGACTGGCGAGCTTGGCCGCGCCGATCAGGTTCGACAGCAGCAGGATCGCGACAAATGCCGCCATCACGTAATCGAAATAGCGAAAGTGGCGCCGCGCGCCGGTTTGTCCATCGATGGAGTGCAAGGGGTTGGTCATCGCCTGCAAGCTAGCTCGATTTGCGCGGCGCGCAATCCCGCCCTATGGCAAGCCCCGGTGCGCGCCCGTAGCTCAGCTGGATAGAGCGCGAGACTTCTAATCTTGAGGCCGCAGGTTCGACTCCTGCCGGGCGCGCCAGCACCTCCCTTTTTTCCCAGCAATTCGCTCCCGGCGTGATGCCGGTCACGGCCAGCTGGCGCGAATCGTCCTATTGCTGCGCTGCGACCCGACCGGTGGGCCCTTCCCGCCGGCCAACTTTAACCCCCCGCGCGTCCGTGCGGGGGGCTTTTTTGTCAGCCCCGGGCCGCGCTTTCCAGCATTTCGGCGGTGACCGGATAGCCCGCGTCGTCGGGGATCGCCAGCCACGGCACTCCGCCGCGGGTCTCCATGAACGGGGTGATCATCCGGCTGGGAAACTTCTCGAGATGGGCTACGGCCTCATCGAACGAACCGAATTGCGCCAGCCGTTCAAGGTTGCGGCGGGTGGGGAAGATCACCTTGATCCGGCCGCTGTCAGCGAGGTCGAGCGCTTCGGCCGCGCTGGCCCAGAACAGATGGGTGTTCTCGGTCGCATCGACCAGCAGGTCGACGGCGCCGGTCCCCAGATCGGCCAGATAGAACCGGGTATCGTAAACCCGCATGTGCCGGTGCTTGGGACGCCAGCGGGCAAAGGGCAGCAACGCATCGGGCGCGATCGCCCAGCCCATGTGCTCCAGCACCGGGGCCAGTTCCTTGCGCTGCAGCAGCATTTCGCGTGCTGCCAGCGCCTCGTCGCGGCTGGGGCGCTGGTTGAGCCCGACCAGCAGTCCGGTCTCTTCCAGCGTTTCGCGCACCGCCGCGATCCGCGCGGCCAGTTCGTCGCGCTGGCCGTCATCGTCGGCGCCCATCCGCTGCGCCAGGTCGCGGTCGGCTTCGTCGACCCGCCCGCCGGGAAACACTGCGGCCCCACCGGCAAAGGTCATCGCGGCCGAGCGTTCGACCATCAGGATCTGCGGCGCGCCGCCTTGCGGGGCGTTGCGGAAAATGACCAGTGTGGCCGCCGGGGTGGCCGGTGGCGGCTGATCGTGCTCGGCGTATTCGTCCTGCAGGTTCATGGATCCAGCGTGGCGGGCGATGATCGCTTTGCCAAGGGGGGAATCGATCCCCTTTTCGCTACCGATGTCGGCAGGCTTTACACCGCGCAATTTTCGTTCGTGCTTGAATAGCATCAAAGTGTTGAAAAAAAGCAAAAAATACAATTTGGCACGCACTATGCATAGTAGCCTGTACCCCCAAGCAGTCTCGAAGAGGCGGGGCCGCATCCCTGGTCTCCGCGGTCCCGCCTCCCCGCTGCTTCGCTTCCCAACCCTTCCGCAATCTGGTTAGCCCTTCCTGCCTCGCGTCCTCGCGCGCGATAGGGTCAATATTTGCTGAAGCGGGCGCTAAGCCTTCCTTGACGGACTGTTTCTATGAACCGGGTTCAGGCGCGCCGCGCAGGCGGCGTGCGAACCGCGAGCAGACAGTTGAACCAGAGATTCGAACGGGTTAGCGATCGCCGCAAGGCGCGCCTGTTCCGACCGATCGTCGTGATGACGCTTGGCGGGCTGGCGCTCCATGTGCTGCTTGCCGTGTTCCTGGTTTTCAAGTTCGACAAGGTGGCGTCGACCCGGGAACAGCAGATGGTCCAGAACGGCCTGCAGAGCCAGCTGAGCGAGCTTGATGCGGTCGTCATGCCGCAGGTCAACTGGGACGTCGCGGTCAAGGCGCTCGATCACAAGCTCGATCCGGTCTGGGCGGACACGAACCTTGGGGACTACCTCTACACCTTCAACCGCTTCACGCGAGCCTTCGTGGTTGATGGGTCTGGTACGCCGATTTACGCGGCGGTGATGGGCAAGCGCAGTTCGCTGGACAGCTACCGATCCTTCGATGCCGCAGTGAAATCGGTCATGCCCAGGATTCGCGCCGCCGAAGCCGCGCGTCCGCCGATCCGCCCGCGGGCGGATGGCACGGGAATTGTCACCCAGCCGATCCAGGCCAATGCCATTGCCCGGATTGACGGTCAGATCTTCTTGGTCATCGCCACGCTGGTGCAGCCCGATACCGGCAGGATATTGCCGCGCGGACCGCGCGCGCCGGTCGCGATCACCGCGACGCCGGTCGATGCGGTCATGCTCAAAGCCTTTGCTGGGCGCTACATGGTCGACGACCTGCGCCTGAACGATGCCCGCACCAGCGACGAGCGGCGTGCCTACGTCGATCTCTATGATCCCGAAGGCAAGCCGATCGGCGTGCTGGGATGGACGCCGCGCCGTCCAGGGCTGATGCTGGTGCGGCAGCTGTGGCTCCCGGCCTTGCTGGCGATCGCGCTGATGGCGTTGATTGCCTGGATCGTGATGCGCAGCGGCGCCGCGATCTTCAGCGAACTGGTGGCCAGCGAAGCCCGCGCCAAACATCTGGCTTTTCATGATCCGCTGACCCGGCTGCCCAACCGCGCGCTGCTGTTCGAGCGGCTGCACCCGATGCTGGCGCGATTTGATGCCGATCATTCTGGCGTGGCGGTGATTTGCGTCGATCTGGACCGATTCAAGGACGTCAACGATACCCTGGGCCACCACGCCGGCGACCTGCTGATCGAAACCGTCGCCAACCGGCTGCGCGCGGTGTGCCAGGACGCGGCGGTGATCGCCCGGCTGGGCGGCGATGAATTCGTGGTGTTGCTCGATCGGGCAGATCGCGCTGCAGCCGGCGCCATGGCGCAAAGGATCCTGGCCGAAGTCCGCAAGCCGGTGGACAGCGAATACGGCCGCCTTCAAGTCGCCTGCTCGGTGGGGGTCGCGCTGATCGAGCAACCAGGGATCGAGCCGTCCGAAGCGCTGCGCTGGGCCGATCTGGCGCTGTACAGGTCAAAGGATTCGGGGCGGACGCGGGTGACATTCTTTGAGCCGGCAATGGACGCCGCGCTGCGCTCGCGCCGCTCGCTGGAGGCGGATCTGCGCCAGGCGCTCGGCGATGAAACGCTGAGCATGGTCTACCAGCCGCAGGTCGATCGCAGCGGCGCGGTGGTTGCGGTCGAGGCGCTGGTGCGCTGGACCCATCCCGAGCGCGGAAACGTGCCGCCCGGCGTGTTCGTGCCGCTGGCCGAGGAGTGCGGCTTGATCCTGGCGCTGGGCGAGCTGGTGCTGCGCCGGGTGTTTGAAGAAACGGCGGGCTGGAACCGGGTGCGGATCGCGATCAACGTGTCCGCAGTGCAGCTGCGTTCGCCCGGCTTTGCCGCGCTGGTGACCCGTCTGGTGGCGCGTGCCGGGGTCGATCCGGCACGTTACGAGATCGAGCTGACCGAAACCGCGCTGCTGGGCGACGATCCGGTGACCGCAGGCAATGTCGAAGCACTGAAGCGGCTGGGCTTTTCGATCGCACTCGATGACTTCGGCACTGGCTATTCCAGCCTGAGCGTGCTGCAGCGCTTCTCGGTGGACAAGATCAAGATCGATCGCTCGTTCGTCGCGGCGCTGGGCGGCAACGACGAATCCGAGGCGCTGGTCGATGCCATGGTCAAGCTGGCCCGCGCGCTCAACCTCAGCGTCATCGCCGAAGGGGTGGAGACCGAGGGCCAGCGCGATCGGCTGGTGATGTGCGGATGCCGCGAGTTCCAGGGCCATCTGATCGGACATCCGATGCCCGTGGACAAGATTGCCGTGTTGATCGGCGAAGAGCAGGTCCGCGCCGCCGCCGCGCTCAAGCGGCCGGCTTGACTTCGCCGTCGACCATCAGCTGCTGAAGTTCACCCGCTTCGTACATTTCCATCATGATGTCGCTGCCGCCGACGAATTCGCCTTTGACGTAGAGCTGGGGCACGGTCGGCCAATCCGAAAAGGCCTTGATTCCCTGACGGACATCCATGTCCTGCAGCACGTCAACGCTTTCATAGGCAACCCCCAGATGATCGAGGATCGCGACCGCGCGGCTGGAAAAGCCGCACTGCGGAAACAGCGGCGTGCCCTTCATGAACAGCACGACGTCGTTGCTGCCGACGATTTCGGCGATGCGGGTTTGGGTATCGGACATGGGTGAACTCCTCAACCGTTCAGGTGGGAACGGCAGTGGTCAGTTGCAAGGCGTGCAGTTCGCCGCCCATTCGTCCGCCCAGCGCGGCATAGACCAGCTTGTGCTGGGCAACCCGGGGCTTCCCGGCGAAGGCTGCGGAGACGACATGCGCGGCATAGTGATCGCCGTCACCGCGCAGGTCGGTGATAGTCACTGCCGCATCGGGTAGCGCGCCGCAGATCAGCGCTTCGATGTCCGCTGCCGCCATTGCCATCGGTCAGGCCTCGCCCATCAGTGCGCGGCGGGCCTCGACCGCCTTGGCCTCCAGCGCGGTGCGGACATCGGCTTCGCCGACGTCCACACCGGCCGAAACAAGATCGCCCAGCAGCTTGCGGACAACGTCCTCGTCGCCGGCTTCCTCGAAATCGGCCTGAACCACGCTTTTGGCATAACCTTCCGCCTCAACTGCGGAGAGGCCCATCTGTTCGGCCGCCCACTGGCCGAGCAGCCGGTTGCGCCGGGCGTGGACCCGAAAGTGCATTTCCTCGTCGCGCGCGAACTTGGCTTCTTCGGCGCGCTCACGATCGTTGAAATCCGTCATTTCTGCTCCTGGTTGTGCTGGTGGCACCTTACCCGGCCCGCGGGGGCGGCGGGGGCGCCTGATAGGAATCGTGACAGCCCTTGCACGCTGCGCCAGTGCTGGCAAGCGCTGCGGCCAGGGCCTCCTTGTCATCGGCCTGGGCGGCAGCGGACAGCGCCTTGGCCGCCTCGGCGAAGGCGGTGGACTTGGCGGTGAAATCGGCCTTGTTGGTCCAGGCTTCGGCGCGCGTCCGGCTGGGCACGGCGCGGGTGCTTTCGGCAAACAGCGTCGGCATCGCCGCTGCCCATTTGGCGAGCCCGCCGGCCGCAAAGGCCAGGTTCTTGGCCGGCATGCCGTTGGCGCTGGCGCCCTTGATGAAATTGAGCGAGGTGGCGGACAGCGCCATTCCGGCCTGACGCGCCGCGACGATCTCTTGCGGCTTGGGCGCAGCCGGGGCCGGGCCGGGCTTTGCGGCCACGGCCCAGCCGGTCAGCGCCAGACCCGCGACGATTATCAGACGTGCTGCTTTCATGCGTGCCTCCCGGGGCCTCAGCCCATTGTTACCACAACTTTGCCGATCGCCTTGCGCTCGGCCAGCATCTGGATCGCTTCGCCCCCGCGCTCAAGCGGGAAGCTGGCAGAAACGCGCGGCTTGATCGTTCCTGCCTTCAGCAGATCGAACAGCGCGGCGATGTGCGCCGCGTTGGCCTTGGGATCGCGCGCCGCGAAAGCCCCCCAGAAAACGCCGCAGACGTCGCAGCTTTTCAGCAGGGTCAGGTTGAGCGGCAGTCTGGCGATTCCCGCCGGGAAGCCGACCACACAGAACCGGCCCTCCCAGGCGATCGCGCGCACCGCCGGCTCCGAATAGTCGCCGCCGACAATGTCGTAGACCACGTTCGCGCCATCGGGGCCGCAGGCGGCCTTGAAGGCTTCGGACAGCGCCTTGGACTGATCCTTGTCGAGCGGGGCGACCGGGTAGATCACCACTTCGTCGGCACCATGCTCGCGCGCGACCGCTGCTTTCTCCTCGCTGGAAACCGCGGCCACTACCTTGGCCCCATAGGCCTTGCCGAGCTCCACGGCAGACAGCCCAACCCCGCCCGCCGCGCCCAGGACCAGCAGGGTATCCCCGGCCTTCAGGTGCCCGCGATCAAGCAGGCCGTGCATGTTGGTGCCATAGGTCATCAGCAGCGAAGCGCCGGTTTCGAAACTGACGCCGTCGGGCAGTGCGAACAGCTTGTCGGCCGGAGCCAGAGCTTCGGTGGCAAGGCCGCCGTTGCCCATCATTGCGATTACACGGTCGCCGGCCTTCCACTGCGTCACGCCTTCGCCCACCGCATCGATCACGCCCGACAGCTCGCCGCCCGGGGAAAAGGGCCGGGGCGGCTTGAACTGGTACATGTCGCGGATGATCAGCACGTCGGGATAGTTGATCGCGCAGGCCTTTACCGCGATGCGCACCTGGCCGGGGCCCGGCTGGGGGCTTTCCAGCTCGTCGAGAGTGAGCGTTTCGGGGCCGCCGACGGCGTGGCTGCGCAGGGCTTTCATGCGTGTTCTACTCCCTTGGCCAGCCAGGGCAGCGCTGCCTTGGCGTCGTTTTCATACCTGGCAATCGCATCGCCGCGCGCCAGCGTCAGCCCCACCTCGTCCAGTCCTTCCAGCAGGCAGTGCTTGCGGAAGGGGTCGATTTCGAAGGTGAAGCGGTCCTGGAATGGGGTGGTCACGGTCTGGCTTTCCAGATCGATCGAGACCGGATCGGTCTGCGCGACCTCCATCAGCCGGTCGATTGCCGTCTGCGGCAGCACCACCGTTACTATCCCGTTCTTGAAGGCATTGCCCGAAAAGATGTCGGAAAAGCTGGGGGCGATCACCGCCCGGACGCCCAGGTCGAGCAGCGCCCAGGCGGCATGTTCGCGGCTGGAGCCGCAGCCGAAATTGTCCCCGGCGATCAGGATCGGCGAACCGGCGAATTCGGGCGAATCGAACAGGTTGCCGGGATCTTCACGCAAGGTTTCGAAGGCGCCGCGGCCCAATCCGTCGCGGGTGATGGTCTTGAGCCACTTGGCCGGGATGATCACATCGGTGTCGATGTTCTTGCGGCCAAAGGGGATGGCGCGGCCCGAAACCTCGCGCAGCGGTTCCATCAATCGGTCTCCGGCGGCGCGGGGCTTGGCTCTGCGGCCTTGGCGGCCTTCTCCGCCCGCTCCTTGCGGCGCGAGGCATAGAGTAGCGCAGCTGCCAGCGCCGCCGATCCGATCGCGGCCCCGGCCATGGCGGCGGCGCCGGTCCAGTTGGTCTTGTCGGTCTTGTCAGGTTTGTCGGTCATGATGCTGTTATTGGGTTCTTGGTGGACGCTGGCAAGGGTTACTGACGATCCAGTTCGCGCACATCGGCGAGCCGGCCTGCCACTGCGGACGCGGCGGCGGTCGCGGGCGAGACCAGATGGGTGCGGCTGCCCGGCCCTTGACGGCCGACGAAGTTGCGGTTGCTGGTGCTCGCGCAGCGTTCGCCGGGCGGGACCTTGTCGGGGTTCATGCCCAGGCAGGCCGAACAGCCCGGCTCGCGCCATTCGAAACCTGCGTCGATAAAGACCCGATCGAGCCCTTCGGCCTCTGCCTGAGCCTTGACCAGGCCGGAGCCGGGGACAACGATGGCCCACTTCACATTGGCGGACTTGCGTCGGCCATTCAGCACGGCAGCAGCGGCGCGCAGATCTTCGATGCGGCTGTTGGTGCAGCTGCCGATAAAGACGTTCTGGATGGCGATCCCGGTCATCGGTTCACCGGGAACCAGCCCCATGTATTCAAGCGATTTGCGCGCGGCGTCCTGCTTGGACGGATCGGCAAAATTCTCGGGCGCGGGAACCGTGCCGGTGATCGGGACCACGTCCTCGGGGCTGGTGCCCCAGGTGACCGAGGGGACGATGTCGGCGGCGTCGATGGTCACCACCTTGTCGTACCGCGCACCGGGATCGGTGGTCAGACTGCGCCACCACGTGATCGCCGCATCCCAGTCCGCCCCGCGCGGGGCATAGGGGCGGCCCTTGACGTAGGCGAAGGTGGTGTCGTCGGGTGCAATCAGGCCGGCGCGCGCGCCATGCTCGATCGCCATGTTGGACACGGTGAGACGCCCTTCGACCGAGAGGTCGCGGATCGCGGATCCGGTGTATTCGATGACATAGCCGGTGCCGCCCGACGCGCGCAGAACTCCGCAGATGTGCAGCACCAGATCCTTGGCGGTGACCCCAGGGCCGAGCGACCCTTCGACGCGCACTTCCATGGTCTTGGCCGGGGCCAGCAGCAGCGTCTGCGTGGCCAGCACGTGCTCGACCTCGCTGGTGCCGATGCCGAAGGCCAGCGCGCCAAGCCCGCCGTGGCAGGCAGTGTGGCTGTCGCCGCAGACGATTGTCGCGCCGGGGAGCGAAAAGCCCTGCTCCGGGCCGACCACGTGAACGATCCCCTGCTGGGCGTCGGCATCGCCGATATAGCGGATGCCGAATTCGGGCGCGTTGCGTTCCAGCGCGGCCAGTTGCTGCGCGCTTTCCGGATCGGCGATCGGGATGCGCGCGCCGGCGCTGTCGCGCCTTGCAGTCGTTGGCAGGTTGTGATCGGGAACCGCCAGGGTCAGATCGGGACGGCGCACGGTCCGCCCTGCGGCGCGCAAGGCTTCGAAGGCCTGGGGGCTCGTCACTTCGTGGACCAGGTGGCGGTCGATATAGATCAGGCAGGTGCCCCGGGAGTCATTGGCATCGCGGCGTTCGACGACGTGGGCGTCCCAGATTTTTTCGTAGAGGGTGCGGGGTCTGCTTGCCATGATAGTCCTGCGCCTAGGAAGCAGTGGCGAGTCTGGCAAGCGTGAATGCGCTATTCGGCGCGGGTCCAGATCCACGACCCGGCACCCGCCAGCACCGCCAGCGAGAGATAGATCCACGGC
>JABFRE010000151.1 GCA_013141325.1 Novosphingobium sp. | reverse complement strand
CCCCACAGGCGAAGGGCTCTTGTCAGGATGGCTCTAAGCCTCAGGCCGTTTGCGTTGCAGGCCCGAGCGCTTGCAGCTCGCCACCAGTTCGCCCTTCTGGTTGAAGGCCTGGTGCAGGAAGGTGACGATCCCGGCATCGGGGCGCGACTTGGACGGGCGCAGCTCCAGCACCTCGGTCACGATGTTCAGCGTATCGCCGATGAACACCGGCGCGGGAAAGCGCACCTCGTCCCAGCCGAGGTTGGCGACCGCGGTGCCCAGCGTGGTGTCCCCCACGCTGACCCCGACCATCAGGCTGAGCGTGAAGCACGAATTGACCAGAACCCGGCCGTATTCGGTGCCCTTCATGTACTCGGCATCCAGATGCAGCTGCGCCGGATTGTGGCTGAGCGTGGTGAACAGCACGTTGTCGGTTTCGGTCACGGTGCGGCGGATCGCGTGATCGAAGCGCTGCCCCACCTGCAATTCGTCAAACCACACTCCGGCCATCGCCAACCTCCTGCATGCTGCTGCCGCGCTCTATCAGCACCGCAGCGCAGGGGCCAGTCCGCCAAGCATCACCGCATTTATGGAAGCGCTTCCAGTACGAATGGGGATATTCATACGTATGGGGCTGGACAATGCGCGGCGCTGCGCCATGACTGCCCGTTGCACAAGCGCCGGACGAACGGCAGCGAAAAAGGAGAGGGCAATGGCAGCGCCAATTACCGGGTCGGGCACAGCGGGTGGGGGAACCAGCGGAGGAAAGACCGGGATCGTCCTGGCCTTGGCGTTTGCGGTGTTCTTCCTGCTGGGCGGGGTGACCAACATCAACGACCTGCTGGTCGGCAAGTTCAAGCCGATGTTCCAGCTCAGCCATGCCCAGGCCAATCTGGTGCAGTTCGCCTTTTTCATGAGCTACGCGCTGTTTTCGATTCCGGCAGGGATCGTGATGTCGAAGCTGGGTTATATCCGCACCTTTGTGCTGGGCTTCGTCATCGTCGCGCTGGCGGCGCTGCTGTTCATTCCGGCATCGCAGAACGCGGTGTTCGGCGGTTTCCTGGGCGCCCTGTTCCTGATCGGCGCGGGGATCACCGTGTTGCAGGTGGCGATGAACCCGGTGATCACGACGCTGGGGCCAAGCGAAACCTCGCACAGCCGCTTGACCTTCGCTCAGGCGTTCAACTCGATCGGCGTGTTCCTGATGGTCTATGGCGGCGCGAAGCTGCTGCTGGGCGATTCCAAGCCGATCGATGCGGCCACCGCCACAGCCGACCAGATTCAAGCCTACCGGGTTGAGCAGGGCGCCTCGATCGGTACCGCCTATATGTGGCTGGCGATCATCATGCTGGCCATCGCTGCCCTGTTCTGGCTGTTCCGCAGCGCGCTGGATGGCGCCAAGGCCGGGGAAACCAAGGTCGAAGGCACACTGGGCCTGCTTCAGCACAACCGCCGGGTTCAGCTCGGCGCGCTGGGGATCTTCACCTATGTCGGTGCCGAAGTGGCCATCGGATCGAACCTGATCGCCTATCTGGGCGAGCAGAGCGTCATGGGGTTGAGTCTGGAAAATGCTGGAAAGCTGGTGGCCTATTACTGGCTGGGTGCGCTGATCGGCCGGCTGGCCGGCGGCTTCGTCCTGCGCATGTTCAAGCCGGGACGCGTCCTGACCGCCTTTGCCGCCGGGGCGATCGGCCTGATCGTGCTGTCCGCCGTCAGCACCGGTGACCTGTCAGGCTGGGCGTTGGTCGCGGTCGGTCTGTGCAATTCGCTGATGTTCCCCACCATCTTCAGCCTCGGCACCGAAGGCCTCGGCGAACAGACTCCGCAAGGGTCCGGCATCATGTGCACGGCCATCGTTGGCGGGGCGATCGTGCCCTACCTGTTCGGGCAGGTCGCCGACCACAGCTCGCTTCACGCGGCGCTGGCGGTGCCGGTGCTGTGCTATGCCTTCATCGCCGCCTTCGGGGCCTGGACGGTCAAGCACCCGAGCGGCGCCGCGGCCTGACCGCAATCAGACCGGACGGGTTCAGGCCCGCCCGGTCTGGCTGGACAGCAGCGCGGGATCGATCCCTTCGGCCCGCCACGCTGCTTTCCAGCGTTCGGCCGCAGGGACATCGAACAGCACCTCGGCATTCCCCTGCGCGGCGAACCAGCCGTGGCGGCGCATTTCGGCGTCGAGCTGCCCGGCGCTCCACCCGGCATAGCCCAGCGCGACCACGAAGCGGGCCGGACCGGTGCCTGCTGCTATTGCCTTGAGCACCTCAAGCGAGGTCGACATCGCTCCCAGCGGGCCGGCATCGACAGTGCCCTTGCCCCGCCAATCGGCGCTGTGCAGCACGAAGCCGCGTTGGCGTTCCACCGGTCCGCCATCGTGTACCGGGCAATCGGGGGCGGCTCCGGGCTCGATCTCCAGATCCTCCAGCAGCGCGTGGAGCCGGAGCCCCGGACGCTCTGCCCCAACGCCCACGCCCAGCGCGCCGTCGGCATCGTGCTGAACCAGCGCGATCACCGCGTGATCGAAGCGCGGATCGCCCATTCCCGGCATGGCCAGCAGCAACCGGCCCGCAAGGTAGTTCGCCTCTGTCGTCATGCTTGCGCCAGCCCGGTCAACTGCGAAACACCACGGTCTTGCCCTGGTTGAGCAAAACCCGGTCTTCCAGGTGCAGCCGCACCGCCTCTGCCAGCACGCGCCGTTCGATGTCGCGGCCCTTGCGGACCAGATCGTCGGGCCGGTCGGTATGACTGATCGCCTCGACGTCCTGGTGGATGATCGGCCCTTCGTCGAGATCGGTCGTGACATAGTGCGCGGTCGCGCCGATCATCTTCACGCCCCGCGCATGGGCCTGATGATAGGGCTTGGCACCCTTGAACCCCGGCAGGAATGAATGGTGGATGTTGATGCAGCGCCCCGCCAGCCAGGCCGCCATTTCGTCCGACAGCACCTGCATATAGCGCGCCAGCACCACCAGTTCGGCCCCGGTCTGTTCAACCAGCGCGCGGATCTGCGCTTCCTGCTCCGGCTTGGATTCGGCGGTGACCGGAAGGTGGTGATAGGGCAGCCCGTCGAGCATGCCGGAGGACAGCGCGCTGCGCGGGTGATTGCTGGCAATCCCGACCACATGCATCGCCAGCTCGCCGATCCGCTGGCGATAGAGCAGATCGCCCAGACAGTGATCGAACTTCGATACCATCAGCAGCACCCTGCGCCGGCCGTCCCTGGGACGCAGCGTCCAGACCATCGCGTGTTCGGCTGCCACCACCGCAAACCCCGCACGCAGGGCATCGACATCAGGGCCCGGAAGCGCAAATTCCACGCGCATGAAGAAATCGCCGTCGTCCTGGTCGTTGAACTGCTGAGCCTCAAGGATGTTGCCTCCGCACTGGAACAGATAGCCGGTGACCCGCGCGGTGATGCCCGGCCGGTCGCGGCAGGACAGGGTCAGGATCAGGGTTTGCGGACGGCTCATCATAAGGTCTTCCGAAACTCGGCGCGGCGGGGTTCTCTTTCCCATGAATTGTCCGCGAGGCAAGGGCTTTGCCGCACCTGCCACGACTTGCTATGGTCCGGAAATGGCGAACCCCGCAGATCCCGACGATATCCGCGCGTGGCAACGGCTGAGCGAAGCCGTGACCTCGTCGGGCTGCCTGACCGCTGCCGATCCGGCTCGGCTGGCCGGGATCGGCGTGCGCCATGTGATCAATCTGGCGCTCGACGATCATCCCGAGGCATTGCCGGACGAAGGCGAGCGCTTGGCCGCGCTGGGGATCGGTTACAGCCACATCCCTGTGCCGTTCGATGCCCCGGCAGCGACGCACTTTGACGCTTTTGTGTCGGCGCTGGATGGTGCGGAACGCCCGGTTCACGTCCACTGCATCATGAACTGGCGGGTGTCGGCGTTTCTGTACCGGCTCCACCGTCTGCAGGGGATGGACGCGGCAGAGGCCGACGCGCTGCTGCAAGTCCAATGGGACCCGCGCCACAGCGACGATCCACGCGCGGTGGTCTGGGCGGCGTTCATCGCGGGCGGGAACAGCCGATAGGCGCTTGCCTTTCGCGCGATTCGCCGTTAGGGGCGCCCCCTTCATTGACACGGAATCGATGATCTGCCTGGCCAACTAGGGCTGCCATGGCCGATTGGACGTGTCCCCGAACAAGGAGACGAAAATGCCCAAGCTCAAGACCAAGAGCGGCGTCAAAAAGCGCTTCAAGCTAACCGCCACCGGCAAGATCAAGCACGGTGCGGTTGGCAAGCGGCACCGGCTGATCAGCCACAACGCCAAGTACATCCGTCAACACCGCCGGACCGACACGATCTCTGACGCCGATGCGAAGACGATCAAAAAGTGGGCGCCCTACGGGCTCGGTTGAACTAGGAGTACTGAAAAATGGCACGAGTCAAAAGGGGTGTAACCACCCGCGCCAAGCACAAGCGGCTGCTGGAACAGGCAGCAGGCTATCGCGGGCGCCGCAAGAACACCATTCGCGTTGCGCGTCAGGCGGTCGAAAAGGCTGGCCAGTACGCCTACCGCGACCGCAAGGTTAAGAAGCGGAGCTTCCGCGCCTTGTGGATCCAGCGCATCAACGCCGCAGTCCGCGCCGAAGGACTGACCTATTCGCAGTTCATCCACGGCACCAAGCTGGCCGGGATCGAGCTGGACCGCAAGGCGATGGCCGATCTGGCGATGAACGAAGGCGGCATTTTCGCAGTCGTCATCGCCCAGGCGAAGGCTGCCCTGCCGGCCTGAGGCCGCGGCGACGGAACCGTTTGAAGGCGCGGATGGCTCAGCCCGTCCGCGCCTTTTTCGTTGTCCCGTTTCCGGGCGCGGGCCCAGAACTTGCTTGCCTCAACCTTACGCTTGCGCGACACATGGTCCGCCGTGACCAAGTCCAGGCAAGGACAGGGGGGCTGCGTGAGGGAACCAGGAACATGAAAACGCCGCTGGCCGGCGACGCGGTAGCCGTGCGCTTCTTCATGCCTTCGCCGCAGCTCGCGCCCTATATCTCGACCTTTTACCTGACCGAGGTGAACCTGCCGGCAGGCGAAACGCTGCAAGACTGGCTGCATCCCGAATGGGCCAATCTGCGGTTCGCGCGCAACGATTTGTGGAGGGCGGGAATCGGCGCCCAACCGCTGCGGGCCGCGCCGTCCTACATCGCATCGGGCCCGACCTGCCACTGCGCCCATTTCGAAACCGGCCGCGCCAGGATCTGGGGGGTGGGAATCCTGCCGCTGGGCTGGGCGCGCCTGTTCGACGTGCCGGCGGCCAACTATTCGGACAGCTTTTGCGACGGTGCCGCCAATCCCGCCTTCGCCGAGTTGGCGCCGCTGCTCGACGCGCTGTTCGCAGGGGCGCCCAATCCGGCCGGCGAGGCCGCGCAGCTCGACGCGTTCCTGCTCGATTTGCTCGCCAAACGCCCCCCGCACGAAGACGAAGCCAGAATCCGTGCGGCCCATGCCGCGTTGGTCGACGAGGACATCGCCTCGGTCGCCGACTTTGCCGCGCGGATCGGCATGTCGCCGCGATCGCTTGAGCGGCTGTCGCTGCGCGCTTTCGGATTTTCGCCCAAGCTGCTGCTGCGGCGCCAGCGCTTCCTGCGGAGTCTGGCGCAATTCATGCTCGACCCTTCGCTGACCTGGGTCAGCACGCTCGATTGCCACTATGTCGACCAGGCCCACTTCGTGCGTGACTTCAAACGGTTCATGGGATTGAGTCCCAGCAAGTATGCCGCGCTTGACCATCCGGTGCTGCGCGCCGCCGCCCGGGCCCGGGCCGCGGCAGCCGGACATGCCGTTCAGGCCTTGCACCGCCCCTGACCGCCTGACATCAACCTTGCGTTTTTGACCTCGATACGGCACTCTTCCCTGACAATCGTAGGGGGTAACCTTCGGTGTCGTCAGACCTGTCGATCACGGTGCGGTTTCACCCGCCGCCGGATGAACTGCGCCGCTATTTCACGACGTTCTATCTGACCGACGTGCGCCTGCCCGACGGGCAAGTGGTCACCGATTCGCTCCAGCCCGAATGGGCCAACCTGCGCTTCTTCAGCGGCGCACCGCCGCTGTCGTGGATCGACGGCGGTGACCGGGTCGAAGGTGCGAGCTTCACCGCCACCGGCCCAAGCATCCGCAATTGCCATTTCCGGCTTGGGGCGACGCGGTTCTGGGGGATCGGCCTGCTGCCGCTGGGCTGGGCGCGGTTCGTGCGTCAACCCGCAGCCGATCACGCGAACCTGATAGCCGACGGCCACCGCCATCCCAGCTTCGCCGCGTTCCGACCGCTGGCCGACCGCCTGTTCGGCGCCGAGCCCGATGAAGCAGCCGAACTGGCGCGGATCGTGGACTTCTTCCGCCAGTTCGGAGACCATCCGACCAGCGACGAGGCCCGGATTCAGGCGATTCATGCCGCCGTGGTCGATCCGATGCTGGTGACAGTTGCCGAGCTGGTCGCGCGGGTCAGCGCCAGCCAACGCACCGTCGAGCGGATCTGCCACCGTTCCTTCGGCTTTTCCCCCAAAGTGCTGCTGCGCCGCCAGCGCTTCATGCGCAGCCTTGCCGAATTCATGCTCGACCCTTCACTCAAATGGATCGGGGCGATCGACAGCCAGTATCACGATCAGGCCCAGTTCGTGCGCGACTTTCACGAGTTCATGGGGCAAACCCCGCGCGAATATGCCAACACCCCCCACCCGGTGCTGGAAAAATTCATGCACGAACGCGCCCGGATCCATGGCGCCGCCGTGCAGACCATGGACCGGCCGGAGGGAACCAGCCCACGGGCAGCCTGAAGCGCTCCGCGCATTTTCAGTTTTGCAGGCGCGCGCCGCGTGGCTAAAGGCGCGGCTTCAACCGCTTGCCGAAGGACGGATCCGAACCAGTGGACTATGCAGCATCCCGTGACGAGGCGCTGGCGCGCATTGCCGCAGCGCAGGATTTGGGCGCGCTGGAGACACTGCGGGTAGAGTTTCTGGGCAAGCAGGGTTCGGTCTCCGGCCTGCTCAAGACCCTGGGCGGCATGTCCGCTGACGAACGGCAGGCAGTCGGTCCGCAGATCCACGCCCTGCGGGAAAGCGTCAGCGAGGCGCTGACCACCCGAAAGGCGGCCCTGGAGAGTGCTGCGCTCGACGCGCAGCTGGCGGTCGAAACGATCGACCTGACCTTGCCGGCGTCCGAAACGCCGCGCGGGTCGATCCACCCGGTCAGCCAGGTTATGGACGAGCTGGCCGAGATCTTCGCCGACATGGGCTTCGCGGTCGCCACCGGTCCCGAGATCGAGGATGACTGGCACAACTTTACCGCGCTCAACATTCCCGAAAGCCATCCCGCTCGGGCGATGCACGATACCTTCTACTTCCCGGACAAAGACGGGGAAGGTCGGGCGATGCTGCTGCGCACCCACACTAGCCCGGTCCAGATCCGCGCGATGCTTGGGCAGGGCGCGCCGATCCGGATCATTGCCCCCGGCCGGGTCTACCGCAGCGACAGCGACGCCACCCACACCCCGATGTTCCATCAGGTCGAAGGGCTGGTGATCGACCGCGGGATCACGCTGGGCCACCTCAAGTGGACGCTGGAGACCTTTCTCAAGGCCTTTTTCGAACGCGACGACATCGTCCTGCGGCTGCGCCCGAGCTACTTCCCCTTCACCGAACCTTCGGTCGAGGTCGATGTCGGCTTCGCGATCGTGAACGGCAAACGCGTGCTGGGCGGCAGCGGCGATGCGCCCGGCCACGGCTGGATGGAACTGCTGGGCAGCGGGATGGTCAATCGCAAGGTGATCGCCGCAGGCGGGCTCGATCCCGATGAGTGGCAGGGCTTTGCCTTCGGCGTCGGCGTCGATCGGCTCGCCATGCTCAAATACGGAATGGATGACCTGCGCGCCTTCTTCGACGGCGATGTGCGCTGGGCCGCGCATTACGGTTTCAACCCCCACGACGTTCCGACCCTGTCGGGCGGCGTCGGTACGGCGGCATAAGGAGGCAGGACGCATGAAATTCTCGCTCTCCTGGCTCAAGGATCACCTTGAAACCGAAGCCTCGGCCGAAGTCATTGCCGAAAAGCTCAGCGCGATCGGGCTGGAACTGGAAGGCCTGGAAGACCCGGCGGCGCGGCTGAACGGGTTCCGGGTGGCCAAGGTTCTGGCCGCCGAACGGCACCCCAATGCCGACAAGCTGCAAGTGCTGAGCGTCGACACCGGAGACGGCGCGCCGCTCCAGGTGGTCTGCGGCGCCCCCAACGCCCGCGCGGGGCTGGTCGGCGTGCTGGGCCTGCCCGGCGCGGTGGTTCCGGCTGGCGGGTTCGAGCTCAAGAAGAGCGCGATCCGGGGCGTCGAGAGCAACGGCATGATGTGCTCCACCCGCGAGCTGGAGCTGGGCGAGGATCACGACGGGATCATCGAACTGCCGGCCGACGCGCCGGTGGGCATGGCCTTTGCCGAATACCACGGCAGCGATCCGGTGTTCGATGTGGCGATCACCCCCAACCGCCCTGATTGCATGGGGGTCTATGGCATCGCCCGCGATCTGGCCGCAGCGGGACTGGGTACGCTGAAGCCGGTCGCGGTGCAGCAGGTGGACGGGTTCTACCCCTGCCCGCTGCCGATCCGCACCGACGATCCCGAAGGCTGCCCGGCCTTCTATGGCCGCGCGATCCGCGGCGTGAAGAACGGCCCCTCGCCGGCCTGGCTGCAGGACCGCCTGAAGAGCGCGGGTCAGCGCCCGATCTCGGCGTTGGTCGACATTACCAATTACGTGATGCTGGCCTACGGCCGCCCGGCCCACGCCTATGACCTGGCGCAGCTTTCGGGCGCGATCTTTGCCCGCCGCGCGAACGATGGGGAAACCTGCCTGGCGCTCAACGGCAAGGACTACACGCTCGACTCCGCAATGACCGTGATCGCCGATGAGCGCGGCGTGCACGATATCGCCGGAATCATGGGCGGCGAGCATTCGGGCTGCACCGATGCCACCACCGACGTGCTGCTGGAGGTGGCCTATTTCGATCCGGTGCGGATCGGCGATACCGGGCGCAAATTGAACCTCACCTCCGACGCGCGCCAGCGGTTTGAACGCGGGGTCGATCCGGCCTTCCTCGATGCTGGCCTCGCGCTGCTGACCGAGTTGATTGTCGAGACCTGCGGCGGCGAGCCGAGCGAGATCATCCGTGCCGGGCAGCCGCCCGCTGGCACCAAGGTTGTCGCTTACGATCCTGCTCTGGCTAAGCGACTGGGCGGCATTGCGATCCCTGACGCTGAGCAACGCGCCACGCTTCACGCGCTGGGCTTTGCCGCTGATGCCGCATGGCATGTGAGTGTGCCGAGCTGGCGTCCTGACGTTGATGGCGCGCCGGATATCGTCGAAGAAGTGGTTCGCATCCACGGGCTCGACAACATTGAAAGCACGCCGCTGCCGCGCGCCGATGGCGTTGCCCGCCCAACGGCAACGCCGCAGCAGCAAATGGAGCGCAGGGTTCGCCGAGCCGCGGCAGCTCTCGGGCTCCACGAAGCGATAACCTGGTCATTCATTTCAGAATCCGAAGCGGCAGCGGTTGGCGGCGGAACCTGGGTGCTGCAAAATCCGATCAGCGAAGATATGAAGGTCATGCGCCCGTCGCTGCTGCCGGGGCTGCTCTCGGCAGTCCAACGCAACCTTGATCGCGGCGCTTCTACGGTGCGGCTGTTCGAACTTGGCCGCCGTTATCTTGCCGATGGTGAGCATCCGACCCTGGTGTTGGTACTGGCGGGCGACAAGACCGCGCGGCACTGGCAATCCGGCAAGGCGCAAAGCTATGATGCCTTTGATGCCAAGGCGATCTGTCTCGAATTGCTGCGCCAAGCGGGTGCTCCCGTCGACAATCTGATGGTCATGGGTGATGCCGGTGCGGTCTATCACCCCGGCCAATCGGCAACCCTGCGGCTTGGCCCCAAGACCCAGCTGGCAAGCTTTGGCATGGTCCATCCCGCAACGCTGAAGGCCTTCGATATCGATGTGCCAGTGGCGATCGCGGGCATTCATCTTGATGCGATCCCGGCCAAGAAAGCGAGCGGCTTTGCGCGCGCGCCCTATGCCCCGCCCGCGCTGCAGGCGGTGACCCGCGACTTCGCCTTTCTGGTGCCGGTGGACCTGCCCGCGGGCGATCTGGTCCGCACGTTGAAGGGCGCGGACAAGGCCAACGTGGTTGCGGTGCGGCTGTTCGATGATTTCCGGGGTCAGGGTGTGCCCGAGGGGCAAAAATCGCTGGCTGTCGAAGTGACGCTGCAACCGGGCGAGAAAAGCTA
>JABFRE010000138.1 GCA_013141325.1 Novosphingobium sp. | reverse complement strand
TCACCGCCGCGCCCTTCTCCGCGCTCACCGCCGTCCTCGTCGGGACTGCGGTGGCAGCGAACGCAATTGTCGATGTCGCGGATACCCTCTTCGCGGTGCTCCGCCAGCACCCGTGCGGGATCGTGTTCGTGGCAGCCGTAGCAGGTATAGCGTTTGAAATTGCCGCCCGGATGACAGATGGCGCAGCTTACATTGTGCGCGCGGTCCAGGCGGAAGTACTTGTCGTGCGCAAAGGTGGCCGGCTTCCACTTCGGCAGTCGGTGGCAGGTTGCGCAGGGCAGGTTCTGACCGCGATGCAACGTGTCGTCCGGTGCCTTATGGCAGGTCTGGCAGCGCGAGCGGGCATCGGCCCGGAGCAGCGCGTGATCGAACCGGACGGCGTTTGCGCCGGCAGGCCGCACCCCGGCATGGTCGCTGTGGCAGGCGATGCAGTTTGGCTCGATCAGCGCCTGGTGGAAAGCCGGTCGTTTCGCCGCGCGCGCGATCGCGGCGCCTTTGGTAGTGCGCAGCCCGATGTCGGCAACCGCGTGACAGCCGATGCAGCGCTGCGCCGAAGCCCCCCGCAGCGGCGCATGGCAGGCAAAGCAATCGTCCTGCAGCGCGGCATGGGCCGGGATCAGATTTCCGGGGCTGAGCATCGGATGCGGCCTGACAATGCTTAGCGTCAGAATCGCTGCGAGCAGCAGCGAAACGGCAATCCATACGGAGCGCTTCATTTCCACCCCCAGAACAGGAAAATGGCAACGATGTGCGCCAGTGCCAGCACCGCGAAGACCAGCGAAATGGGCAGGTGGACGATCCGCCACTTGCGAACCAGTCCGGCGGCAAGGCTGTCCCAGAACAACCGCTGTTCAATTGCATCGTCGGGCTGACCCGCGCCCTCCAGATCCGCGCGCGCCTGCTTGAGCCAGCGCTGCGAGCGCTGAACCAGGTACTTGCCGGTCAAACCACTGACCACGTTGACCACCATCGCCGCCGCCGCCAGCCAGCCCAGCACGGAATTGAAGTGGATACCGGCATGGACGAGGACCAGCGTCGAACCCGCCCAGGCCAGCCATTCATGCTGGCGCAGCAATCGCACCGGGTTGGCCGCAGCAATCAACTTGCGCTTGCGCAGCGAATGGCGGAACGAAACCAGGATCAGCAGCACGCCGGGAATGCCCAGATAGCGCCCGATCCAGACCATGTCGAACAGGTGCAGCAGCAGGTCGATCAACAGCGTCACCACGGCAAACACCACCAGCCGCAGGTAGAACGGCACAATTTCGCGAATGATCAGGCCGATGGACATTGCCAGTGATGCTCTGCGTGGTTTGAATCGCGGTCAAGGGGCTCGCGTGCTGGCCGCCGTGCAGGCCAATGACCTTGACCGGGATCAAATCGGCACGTGGCAGCGCTCAGCGCAGGTTCACGCGCGACAAACAATTACACTTTGCGAAATGACAGCGCCGCGCTGCGCCCTCATTCGGGCACAGCAGGGCGAAGGCATTGGCGAGGGATTGGAAATGGCGGAAACCAGCATTGCACTCAACCGATTCGGCCTGGGCGCACGGGCCGGACAGCCTTCACCCGGCGATCCGAAGCGGTGGCTGCTCGATCAGTTCGGCCGCTTCGATCCCCGACCCGCGCCGATTGCCGGCCTGCCCGCCGCGGCCACCTTGATCGGCATGCTGCGCGACGCGCGGGACGAACGCAAGGACCGCAAGAGCGAGGCCAAGGCCAACCGTGCCGAGGCGGCGGCGCCGGGCAAGCGCACGGGCGCAATGCCCGCCCCGTTCCGCGACCTGCGCGAACAATACGTCTCGGCAGTGGGCGCCCGAACCGCCGCGGCGCTGGCCAGCGACACCCCGTTTGTTGAGCGGCTGGTCCATTTCTGGGCCAATCATTTCGCGATCTCGGTCGACAAGATCGCGGTCGTCGGCTTGGCGGGGGCGTTCGAATTCGAGGCGATCCGCCCGCACGTGCTGGGATCGTTCGGCGCAATGCTGCGCGCGGTGGAGCGCCACCCGGCGATGCTGCTCTATCTGGACCAGGCGCAATCGATCGGACCCGGCAGCCGCCTCGGCGCCCGTGCCGCGCAGCGCGGGCGGGAACGCGGGCTCAACGAAAACCTCGCGCGTGAAATCCTCGAACTGCACACGCTGGGCGTACGCAGCGGTTACAGCCAGGGCGATGTCACCGAGTTCGCCCGCGCGCTGACCGGCTGGACCGTCGGCGGACTCGGGCGCCTGCCGGCACTTCAGGGAAGCGGCCCCGGCTTCACCTATGCCGAGCCAATCCACGAACCCGGCGCGCGCACAATTCTGGGCAAGCGATACGGCCAGCAGGGCGAAGGCCAGGCTCAGGCCGTGCTCGACGATCTGGCCGTGCACCCCGCCACCGCCCGCCACATCGCCACCAAGCTGGCCCGGCACTTTGCCGCCGACGAGCCGCCGCCAGCACTGGTGTCGCGGCTGGAGCGCGCTTTTCTCAGCTCTGGCGGCGACCTGCCGAGCGTCTACCGCGCACTGATCGAAGCGCCCGAACCGTGGAGCTCCGGTCCCAAGTTCCGCACCCCGTGGGAGTGGGCCATCGGCGCTCTGCGCGGCACCGGGGTGACGTCCCTTCCGGGGGCGACCGCCGCCGGGGCCTTTCAGCAGCTGGGTCAGGCGGTGTGGAAGCCTGGGTCGCCCGCCGGCTACGACGATGTCGCGCCCAGCTGGGCCGGTCCCGACGCGCTCTACCGCCGGATCGAGGTGGCGCAGCGCATCGCCACCCGCGCCGCGACCGTCGATGCCCGCCAGCTGGCCGGGCAGTTGTTCCCCGGTGCACTGAGCGAAGCAACCCGCTCCGCAATCGAGCGTGCCGAAAGCGGTCAGCAGGCGCTGGCCCTGCTGCTGGCCGCACCCGAAATGATGCGGAGATAGTGCCATGAAGCTTGATCGCCGTCAGCTGCTCGCCGTCGGTGCGGCCAGCCTGTTCGCCCCGCGCATTGCCTTTGCCGCCGCCAGCACCCCAAAGCGGCTGGTCTTCGTGATCCAGCGCGGTGCGGCCGATGGGCTGGCAACCCTCGCCCCGCTGGGTGATCCGGCCTATTCCGGGCTGCGCGGCGACTTGGCCGCCGATCTGGTGAGCGGGCTTAAGCTTGACGGGATGTTCACGCTCCACCCGGCGCTGAAGCAACTGGGTACGCTGTACGGCGCCAAGCAGGCGCTGTTCGCCCACGCGGTGGCCTCGCCCTATCGTGACCGGTCGCATTTCGACGGGCAGAACGTGCTCGAGACCGGCGGCGCCCAGCCCTATGACCGCAAGGACGGCTGGATGAACCGGCTGCTGCCGCTGCTTCCCGCCGGACAGGCGCGGGCACTGGCGGTCTCGGCGACGATCCCCGCTGCGCTGCGCGGCGATGCGCCGGTGGCCAGTTATGCGCCCTCCAACCTCCCCGACGCCCCGGCCGATCTGCTGCAACGCGTCTCGATGCTCTACAGCGGCGACGCCGAATTGCACCGGCTGTGGGAAGAGGCCTTGCAGACCCGTGCGATGGCGGCGGGGACCGATCTGGGCGGTGCGCGCGGCGGCGAGGCGGCAGGTAAACTGGTCGCCGCACTGATGAACGGCCCGCAAGGCGCACGGGTGGTGATGGTCGAAACCACCGGCTGGGACACCCACGCCGGCCAGCGCGCCCGGCTGACCGCGCAGCTGAGCGGGCTCGATGCCCTGATCGCCGCGCTCAAGACCGGTCTCGGCGCCGCATGGGACGAAACGCTGGTGGTGGTGGCGACCGAGTTCGGCCGCACCGCTGCCGTCAACGGCACCGGCGGAACCGATCATGGCACCGGCTCGATGGCCATGCTGCTGGGCGGAACGGTGGCGGGCGGGCGCGTGGTGGCGGACTGGCCCGGCCTTGCTCCGGCGCAGCTCTACGAAGGGCGCGACCTCAAGCCCACCGCTTCACTCGACGCGGTTCTGGGCGGAGCGGTGGCGGCGCATTTCGGGATCGATCCGGCGCTGGCTGCAGCCCGGCTGTTTCCCGGCGGCGGCGGGCGGTTGGTTGGCGGCCTAGTTCGGACCTGAAATCGGCCCGGCCTCGTCTGCCACAATCTTGAGCACCGCAGTCCAGGCGGCAACGTTCTGTTCCAGTTGAGCGGGATCGACCTTGTCGAGCGTGTCGTCGGGGGTGTGGTGCAGATCGAAATAGCGAGTGCCGTCCTGTTCGAGATCGATCACCGCCAGCTTTTGCGCGGTGATGATCGGCGCAACGTCGGTTCCGCCGTTCGCCCGTTCATCGTTGCGGACGATCCCCAGTGGTAAAAGCGCGGCGGCGATGCGGTCGGCCAGCGGCTGGTTGCCATTGGCGAAGGCGAATTTCAGACGCCAGACCCGGTCCGCGCCGAAATCGCTTTCCATCGCCAGCGCGTGCGGTTCGGCACCGTGAGCCTTGGCATAGGCCACGCCGCCAAAGCCGCCGTTCTCTTCGCTGCCCGCCCACAGCACGCGGATAGTGCGCAGCGGCTTGCCGCCCTGCTGGGCCCGCAAGGCTGCGGCGGCCACGATCGCGCAGCCGGCGGCATCGTCGATCGCCCCGGTGCCCAGGTCCCAGCTGTCGAGGTGACAACCGACCAGGATCGGCGGCAGTTTCGGATCGCGGCCGGGCAGATCGGCCACGACATTGCCCGAAGGCAGCGGGCCGACCGGATGGCCTTCCAGCACCAGCGCGATCCGCACCGGCTTGCCAGTGGCGGCGATGCGGGCAATCAGCGCGGCATCGGGTGCGGAGACGGCCCCCGCCGGGATCGGCGCGACACCTTCGGGAAAGCCGGTCACCCCGGTGTGCGGATCGCGGTTGCTGTCGGTCCCGACCGAGCGGATCACGATGGCTACGGCACCCTTGCGCGAGGCCAGGGCCGGACCCGCGCGGCGGACCTGCCCGAACGGGCCGTAGCCGGACCCGTCCTGGTTGGCGCGCATGGCGTGATCGACGAAGGCGACCTTGCCCTTGAGCGATGCGTCCGGCGCCGCCTTCAAGGCATCGAGCGATGCAAAATAGACCAGTTCGGCCGTGAGCCCGCCGGCGGGCGTGGCAACCGAATTGCCCAGCGCGGTGATGTGCAGCGGCTGCGGATAGGGAGCGGTCAGCTGCGCCGTTTCAGCGCCGCGGATCCAGCCGGGGATGGTGAACGGCTCGCTGCGGACATTGGCAAAACCCAGTGCTTTCAGCCGCGCAACCGCCCAATCGCGCGCCACCGCTTCGCGCTCGCTCCCGGCGAGGCGCGGACCCACTTCGGTGGTAAGATCGGCCAGGATATCCCAGGCCACGTCCCGGCCTTCACCGGGTGCAGCAAGGGCGTGTGCGGACAGGAAGGCGAAGGGGGCCGCGACGGCGACCCGAGCAAGGGTTCTGAGCATCGGCAGGTGCTATCCGCTCGCCTTCGCTTTGCCAAGCCGCGTTACGGTTTGATCCCGTAGCGCCCCAGGTAGGCATCGATATCGGGGTAGAGCTTGCGCGCTGCGGTCAGTTCCTTCGCCGCCTGCGCGGCCTGGCCCTGCTTGCCCAGCATCACCCCGCGCATGAAATGCGACGCGGCGATTTCCGGCGACATGGCCAGGGCGCCGTCAAGATCGGCCAGTGCTTCCTTGATCCGGCCGGAGCGAAAATGGACCATGGCACGGCTGTCGAGATAGACCGCCGGATCCGAAGCCAGTTCGATCGCCCGGTTGCAGTCTTCCAGCGCGACGCCAAGATCATCGTTTCGCAGCGCCTTGTACCAGCAGCGGGCGTTGCGGAACTCGGCAACGCTCGGCCGCTTTTGCAACGCCGAATCGAGCAGCGCCACCGCCTCTTCGTGCCGGTCGGCATATTCCAGCACCTCGGCCCGGGTCAGCAGGTCGCCGCGCCCCTCGTCAGTGGCGGGATCGGCATCCGGCGCGGTCAGATCGATCGCCTCGTCCGCTTTGCCGGCCCGGGCGAGCTGGACCGCCAGACGGTAGCGGACATCCTTGTTGCCCGAATCGATCTCGAACGCGGCCTGGGCGTCTTTCAGCGATTCGGCCTGTCTGCCCATTTTCGAACGCAGCCCGGACCGCTCGACATAGCGTGCCGCCGTCCCGTCCAGGGCGATGGCCTTGCTTCGGAACGTGTCGGCCGCCGCCCAGTCAAGCAGCTGCTCGGACAGCCAGGCCCGGTCGTCCAGCCGCACCGCGTCGTCGGGCTTGTCAGTGATCCGCCGATCGAAAACCGCCTTGGCGCGCGCCAGCGACGGGCTGCTGCTGCGGCTGGCGACGTCGTCCCAGCGGTGGACATAACCCGCCGCCAGCACCAGCCGAATCGGCCGCGACACGGCATCAGCGGTGGCCTTCTTGGCCAGGCTGATTTCAGCCGGAGCCACTTCCTGCCCGCTTTCGCGCGCGATCACCTGGTCCACCAGCGTGGCGCCGGTGCGGGTGACCGACCGTTCCCAGGTAAAGGCGGTCTGCGTCAGCTGGACCGGGTCGGCTCCTTCGACGCTCACCCCCTTGCCCCCGTCGGGCAAGGTCATCCGCACCCGCGACCGCGCGGTCCATGGCTGGTCGATGGTGGCGGGGATCTGCCGCCACGCCGAACGGCTGCGATCGGGATCGAAGTCGATCTTGATCGCGGGGAGGTAGGCGGCTTCGTAATGGCCGTCGCGGAAGCCCCAATCGGGATAGCTGACCCCGTCGACCGTCACCGTCCAGACTGCGTCCTTGGGATCATAGCTGGCTACCGGCTGGCCGATGGTGGTGCTGCCGGTCCAGTTTTTGGCCATGGTCTCGGCAAAGGTCCTGAGCTTTTCCTCCTCCTCGCCGTCTTCCTTGACCCGGACCTGGGCAGCGGTGGCCCCGCCATAGCGGACCTTGAGCGTGAAGGGGGACGGCAGATGCGGTCCGGCCGAGTGGTCGATCGCCAGATCGGCGTCGGTGCCGAACCGCCCATTGGCCCGCACCGGAAGCGACAGCAGCTCTGCCCCGGCCGCGCGGATCGGCAGAACCCGGCCGAAGCGGGGCACGTCGCGTATATCCTCCAGCCGGGCGCCCAACCCGGTGCCGTCGAGCCAGAAACTCTCCCCGGCCAGCTCGGCGCGGACAAACACATGATCGAAAGCCAGCGGCGCCGCCGGCATCGTATCCACCGCATCGCCGCGCTTGGTGTTTGCCAGCACCGGCTCCGATTCGATCCCCAGTCGCTTCAGCACCGCCATCAGCAGCACCGTCTTCGCCTTGCAGTCGCCATAGCGCTTCTGCCAGGTCTCGGCAGGCGGCTGGGGCATATAATTGCCGGTGTCGAGCGCCATCAGCTGATAGCGGACCTCTTCCTGGACCAGCTGCAACGCATCGGCCATCCGCCGCACCGGATCGGTGCTGCGCGCGGCGATTGCGTCAACCGCCTTGGCCAGATCGGATCCTTCGGCAATCGCCCCGTCCACCTTGTAGTGCGGCGCCATCACCGCGGCGACTTCGGCCCAGCTTGAAAAGCCACTGGCGACCAGCAGCGGCACCGGTTGAAAGCGGCTAGGCATGGCGCTGGGCATCTCCGGAAGCGCGGGTCCGGGCATCGGCAGAGACAGTTCAGTGAACCCGCCGGCGATCGGCTTGGGGGTCACCTCGATCCCCGGTTGCAGCAGCTTCCAGGCGATCTGCTGCGACTGCGGCCAGATCAGCCGGGCGCGGCCAAAGCCGATCCGCAGCGGCTTGGGCAGCAGCAGCATCGCGGCCTGCGCCCGCCCGCCCAGCACCTTGTCACGCTCCGACAGGCTGAACGAGAGGTGCAGTACGTCGCCGACCCGCAGCCCCTCGATATGTTTGACGGCGGTGAGCGAGCCATCGACCATCAACCGCTCCAGCCCAACTTCGCGGCGCAGCACGGTAAAGCCCGGATCGCCTTGCAGTGCATCGATCCGTTCGGTGCCGCGCAGAATCTCCACCTTGTGGATGGTCAGGTCACCGTGCGCCGGTCGCCACGGCAGCGACAAGGTGCCGCGCTGGTTGAGCGTTTCGGCGCTGGCGATGTAGCTGGCGGTATCGATGTAGGTAACCGTGGTGTCGCCTTCGATCTTCACCTGTTCATCGAACAACGGCACGAAATTGTTCGACTGCGCCAAATCCTTGGTGGTCAGGGGCGGCGCGGGAAGTATCCAATCCGGCGCTGGCGCGAACAACGGCTTGTCGCCGGCCTGCGCCTGCTGCGCTGCCAGCGCCAGAATCAGCGCAGACGCCCCTGCAAATCGGTTCTTCATTTCTATGCCCCCCGGGAATTGCCTTTGGTTTTGCGGCAGTTCCGACAATTTCACAAGGGCAACACCGTGGATGGTACACTTTGCAGGCCGAGCGGGACCAGCGCCCGCGCCGTTTCGCATGGCGCTCGCCGCTTGCTCCGGCCCGGCGGCGGCTGTAGAGGGCGCGCGACTTTCCCGTTTTGCACTCCCCAAGAGGATCCCGATGGCCGCTCAATACGCCTTTGTCATGAAGGGCATGACCAAGACTTTCCCCGGCGCGCAAAAGCCGGTGCTGAGCGATATCAGCCTGCAGTTCTATCAGGGCGCCAAGATCGGCATCGTCGGCCCCAACGGTGCCGGCAAGTCGACCCTGATGAAGATCATGGGCGGGATCGACACCGATTTCACCGGTGAAGCCTGGCCGGGCGAGAATATCACCGTCGGCTACCTTCCCCAGGAGCCTGAGCTCGACAAGACCAAGACCGTGCTTGAAAACGTCAAGGACGGCGCACGCGCAGCCGCCGATCTGGTTGAGCGGTTCAACGCGATCTCGATGGAAATGGCCGAGCCGGATGCCGACTTCGACAAGCTCGGCGAAGAGATGAGCGAGCTGCAGGGCAAGATCGACGCGGTCGATGGCTGGACGCTCGACAACCAGCTCGAAATCGCGATGGAGGCCTTGCGCTGCCCGCCGGGCGACTGGGCGGTGGACAACCTTTCGGGCGGTGAAAAGCGCCGGATCGCCCTCACCCGGCTGCTGATCCAGAAGCCCGACATCCTGCTGCTCGACGAACCGACCAACCACCTCGATGCGGAAAGCGTCGAATGGCTGGAAAACCACCTGAAGGAATATGCCGGCGCGGTGCTGATGATCACCCACGACCGCTATTTCCTCGACAACGTGGTCGGTTGGATCCTTGAGCTCGATCGCGGCCGCTACTTCCCATACGAGGGCAACTATTCGACCTACCTCGAAAAGAAGGCCAAACGGCTGGAACAGGAAGACCGTGAGGAAACCGGCAAACAGAAAGCCCTGACCCGCGAGCTTGAATGGATCCGGCAGACCCCGGCGGCGCGCCAGACCAAGAGCAAGGCGCGTATCCGCAAGTTCGAGGAACTGCAGAACGCCCAGGACAACCGCCCGATCGGCAAGGCCCAGATTGTCATCCAGGTGCCCGAGCGGCTGGGCGGCAAGGTGATCGAGGTCAAGGGCGTCTCCAAGGCCTATGGCGACAAACTGTTGTTCGAAGACCTGTCGTTCATGCTGCCGCCGGGCGGGATCGTCGGAGTGATCGGACCGAACGGTGCGGGCAAATCGACCCTGTTTCGCCTGCTGACCGGCAAGGAACAGCCCGACACCGGCACGATCGAGATCGGCAGCACCGTCCACCTTGGCTTCGTCGACCAGAGCCGCGACGACCTCAATCCCAAGCACAACGTCTGGGAGGAAATCTCGGGCGGGCACGACTACATGACCGTCAACAAGAACGAGATGAGCACCCGTGCCTATGTCGGGGCGTTCAACTTCAAGGGCGCGGACCAGCAAAAGAACGTCGGCAAGCTCTCGGGCGGTGAACGCAACCGCGTTCACATGGCCAAGATGCTGAAGGCGGGCGGCAACGTGTTGCTGCTCGACGAACCGACCAACGACCTGGATGTCGAAACCCTGGGCGCGCTGGAAGAAGCCATCGAAAACTTCGCCGGCTGCGCGGTGGTGATCAGCCACGACCGCTTCTTCCTCGATCGCCTCGCCACTCATATTCTCGCCTTCGAAGGCAACAGCCACGTCGAATGGTTCGAAGGCAACTTCGCAGCTTATGAGGAAGACAAGCGGCGCAGGCTGGGCGATGCGGCCGACCGGCCGACGCGGCTCGCGTACAAGAAGCTGACTCGCTAACCCAAGCTGAACCCCAACCTTACCAAACCGTTCACCCTGCCGACAGCGCGACTCGGGTAGCCCGTTTCCATGGACGCCGCGCTGTGCGGCGCGCTCAGATGGAGAACGGCCATGGCCGTGAGGAACTTTGCAAAATCGGGCCGCTTGACCGCGCTGGCCATCGCCATGGCGGCGCTCGCCCTTTCGGGTACAGCGCAGGCCCGCCCGGACGACGAAGGCCGGGCCGATCGCGGATCGCAGCATTCGGATTCGGGCCACCGCGGCGGCGGCCAGCCGGCCCCGGCATGGACCCCGCGTCCGGCCCCGCAAGGCGACACCGGCGGTCAAGCCCGCTGGTCCGGCGGCCAGCCCGGGGGTGGCCGTCCCGACGGTGGGCAGACCCGCGGCTGGGGTGGTTCGCGCTCTGGCGGCGGTCAGTCCGACGGTGGCCAGAGCCGCGGTTGGGGCGGTTCGCGCTCCGGTGG
>JABFRE010000025.1 GCA_013141325.1 Novosphingobium sp. | reverse complement strand
CGCGCCGCCCACCTGCGGCCAGCCGGTGCGCTGCCAGCTGGGACCGGGTTGGGGATCGTCGGGAAGGAAGTCGTGTGTTTCGTTGCCCATGATGCCTATCCTGGGGAGGAATGGTTACGCGCGGCTGGCTGCCCACCCGCGCGCAAAACCCTATGCGCCTTAGCCCTTGAGCAGATCGACCAGCGTTTCGCCCAGCAGGCTGGGCGAGGGGCTGACCCGGATGCCCGCGGCTTCCATCGCGGCGATCTTGTCATCCGCGCCGCCCTGACCGCCTGAAACGATCGCCCCGGCGTGGCCCATCCGGCGGCCCGGAGGAGCGGTGCGCCCGGCGATGAAGCCGACCATCGGCTTCTTGCGGCCCTTCTTCGCTTCGTCCTTGAGGAACTGCGCCGCCTCTTCCTCGGCGCTGCCGCCGATTTCGCCGATCATGATGATCGACTTGGTGGCGTCGTCAGCCAGGAACAGCTCCAGCACGTCGATGAAGTTGGTGCCGTTGACCGGATCGCCGCCGATCCCGACCGCAGTGGTCTGGCCAAGCCCCGCATTGGTGGTCTGGAACACCGCCTCATAGGTCAGCGTGCCCGAACGCGAGACGACGCCGACGCTGCCGGCCTTGAAGATCGACCCAGGCATGATCCCGATCTTGCATTCATTGGGGGTCAGCACGCCGGGGCAGTTGGGGCCGATCAGGCGGCTGGAGGTGCCGGAAAGGGCGCGCTTGACCCGGACCATGTCGAGCACCGGAATGCCCTCGGTGATGCAGACGATCAGTTCGATCCCGGCGTCGATCGCTTCAAGGATCGCATCGGCTGCACCCGGGGGCGGAACGTAGATGCACGAAGCGGTCGCGCCGGTCGCGGCCTTGGCCTCGGCCACGCTGTCGAACTGCGGCAGGCCGACGTGAACGGTCCCACCCTTGCCGGGGGTAACCCCCGCAACCATCTGCGTGCCATAGGCCAGCGCCTGTTCGGTGTGAAAGGTGCCGGTGGCGCCGGTCATCCCCTGGGTGATGACCTTGGTGTGCGTGTTGACAAGGATGCTCATCCGCTCAATTCCTTAGCTGAGTCATTAGGTTGATGCCGCTCAAATGCAGGGCGGCTTTCATTTCGCTGTCTTGGGGCACGAAGCCGATCTGGGTCTTGTGGTGGCCGGGAAACAGGCCCGGTTCCCAGAACAGCGCGATCAGAACGCCGGGGGCGTTGATCGGCTGGGGCTTGGGCGCATCGGGCGCCGCCGTCTTGGCAAAATCGGCGATAACCGCGTCATCCAAGGGGGCTGGGGCCGCGAAATCGACCACCCGGCAGCCGAGCGAATGGGTGCCGTAGCTGGTGACCCCGGTCAGCATCATTTCCGCCTGATGGCCCTCGATGGTCTTGTGCAGGGTGCGGACCTGGGTCTTGAACGTGCTGTCATCGTCGGACAGCGATTTTGCCGTTCCCATCCCGAACCCCAGCAGCTGCGCCAACTGGGTATCCTTGGCCGGTTCGAACAGTTCCCAGCCGGCCTTTTGCGCCGCCGCTTCCGCGGCTTCGATCGAGGACAGATCGCTGCACCCGTCCCGGAAGCTCGCCAGCAGCGCCGCGCCCGGATAAGGCGCAGCCGGCGCGGCGGGCGGGGCGGCAGCCGGAGCTGCCGCCGCCAGAATCGGCAGAAGTGCGGCGAGCATGCTCACCCCAGGCTCGGCTCGATGCAGGTGGCGCCATTCATCGTCTGGATGATGGCCTTGGTATGCGTGTTGACGGGGATGGGCATTGGGTTTGACCTTGCTTTCTAAGGCGTGTGAAGAACGGCAGATGCCAAGAATTCATGGGGGTAGATTCCAAAGGCGAACCTAACCCTCTCACCGTTGGATAAAATTACAGTGGCGACATCCGGAGATCTGCCAATCGGCTTGATCGCATATTCGGCCTTTTTTGCGGCGGCTTTTGCTTCATTCTCACTAACGAAAAATCCTATCGATTCACATCTATAGGAAAATTGATTCGCTGTATTGATTGGCACCCGGCTTGCCTGAATCGAAGTTGTTCCTCGTTTCAGCGAAACTATCTCACCCCATTTTTCATTCCGAGCAGCGACAATAGTCCAGCCAGAAGTTTCGGATGTTGCTTTCCAGTGGCTCCAATCTCTTGAAATACCTACACATTTTTCAACTGCTTGTACAAAATTATCAGTCGCTGAAGTCGCCATTTCGCTGGGAGGTGTTGGATTCGCGGTGGCCAACGCGAATCCGAATGCCATCGCAGGCGGGCCGCCAAGAACCAGCGGGACAAAGATTGAGGACGTGCTCACCCCAGGCTCGGCTCGATGCCCTTGCAGGCCACCAGCAGTTCCTTGACCGCATCGACGCTGACCTGGAAATTGCCCTTGGCCTCATCGTCGAGCGCGATCTCGATCACTTCCTCGGCGCCGCCCGCGCCGATCACCGTGGGCACCCCGACGTAGAGCCCGTTGAGGCCGTACTTGCCGTCAACGTACACCGCGCAGGGCAGGATCCGCTTCTGGTCGCCCAGATAGGCTTCGGCCATTGCGATCGCGCTGGTGGCGGGGGCGTAATAGGCCGAACCGGTCTTGAGCAGGCCGACAATCTCACCGCCGCCAGCCCGGGTGCGGGCGACGATCTCATCCAGCCGGGCCTTGGACGATTTGCCCATCTTGACCAGGTCGGTGACAGGAATGCCGCTGACGGTCGAGTATTCGAGAACCGGCACCATGGTGTCGCCGTGGCCGCCCAGCACGAAGGCGTTGACGTCCTTGACCGAGACGCCGAATTCCCAGGCGAGGAAGGTGGCGAAACGCGCCGAGTCCAGCACGCCGGCCATGCCAACCACCTTGTTGGCGGGCAGCCCCGAAAATTCGCGGAGCGCCCAGACCATCGCGTCGAGCGGGTTGGTGATGCAGATCACGAATGCGTCGGGGGCGTGGGCCTTGATCCCGGCGCCGACCGCCTTCATCACGCCCAGGTTGATGCCCAGCAGGTCGTCGCGGCTCATCCCCGGCTTGCGCGGGACCCCGGCGGTGACGATGATCACGTCGGCCCCGGCGATGTCGGCATAGTCGTTGGTGCCGGTGATCTTCGCGTCAAACCCTTCGACCGGCCCGCACTGCGCCAGATCGAGTGCCTTGCCCTGGGGAATGCCTTCGGCAATGTCGAACAGGACTATGTCGCCCAGTTCCTTCTTGGCAGCGAGATGGGCGAGCGTGCCACCGATCATGCCGGCGCCGATAAGGGCAATCTTCTTGCGAGCCATAGAGCGAGGATGTCCTTCCCAATAGGCGGGATCAGCATCTGGCCACGAGCGATCCCTTTCCATCCCGCTGGAAGCATGGGAAACCCGGCGTACAGGCTGGCCCTAAGCGCGGCGATTGGGGATTGCAACCCGGTAAAAGGTCGTAGGTGCAACTAATTCGTGATAATAGTTCGCAATAGCATTTAGTACGGCAACAGCCGACAGGTTGCGGTCAGCCTGCAGCGCGTTTGGGGTTCAGCTGGTCGCGTTCCTGGGTCAGCAGCATGCCCGCCAGATAGTCGGGAACCGCGCGGCTGAAGTAGTATCCTTGCCCCAGGGTACACCCGGCGGCACGCACGGTCTTGACCTGCTCGACCGTTTCCAGCCCCTCGGCGACGATTTCCATCCCCAGCCGCGAGGCCATTTCCGACACCGCGCGGATAATCGCGTCGCTTTTGGCTCCGGCATTGATGCCCGAAACGAAGCTGCGATCGACCTTGATCTTCCCGAACGGATACTTGTTGAGATAGCCGAGCGAAGAATAGCCGGTGCCGAAATCGTCAAGTGCAAAGCGCACCCCGGCGGCGGACAGTTCGGCCATGAAGTCTTCGGTCTGCTTCGAATGGTCGAGCAGCACGGTCTCGGTGATCTCCAGCTCCAGCCGGTGTGGTGGCAGGCGGGCTTCGCGCAGCGCGCTCAGAATGCCCAGCGCGGCACCGGGGGCCTTGATCTGCAGCGGTGAGAGGTTGACCGCCACGGTCACGTCATCGGGCCACTGCGCTGCGGCGCGGGCGGCCTGGGCAGTGATCCAGTTGCCCAGCGTGATGATCGCGCCGGTTTCCTCGGCGACGGGGATGAATTCGTCGGGACGCAGCTCGCCCTTTTCGGGGTGGAACCAGCGCACCAGCGCTTCGAAGGCGCGAATCTTGCCGGTCGCCAGATCGACGATCGGCTGGAAGAAAATCGACAGTTCGTCGCGCTGCACCGCCAGCCGGAGTTCGGCCTCGATCTCGCGGCGGCGGACCAGATCGCGGGTCATCGATGGGTCGAAGAAGCTGGCCTGGTTCCGCCCGTTGACCTTGGCGTGGTACAGCGCCAGATCGGCGCCCTGCATCAGGGTTTCGATATCGGCGCCGTCTTCGGGATAGAGCGCGATTCCCATCGAGCAGCCCACTTCCAGCCGGTGCTGGTCGATCCGCAGCGGGCGGCTGATTTCGCCCAGCAGCGCCAGGGCAATCGCTTCGGCCTCGCGCCGGTCGCGCACGTCGCAGGCGAGAATGAATTCGTCGCCGCCGAAGCGGCCGATCACTGCGTCGGGCTTGGCCTGGCTGCGCAGCCGCTGCGCCATTTCGCACAGCACCCGGTCGCCGGTCTGATGCCCCAGTGCGTCGTTGACCTCCTTGAACTTGTCGAGATCGAACCAGAACAGCGCCAGGTTGGGGCTTTGGTTGCGGCGCGAGAGGTGTTCGACCAGAAAATGGTTCAGACCCGCCCGGTTGAGCAGGTTGGTGACCACGTCGGTGCGGGCCAGAACCTGCATCTTTTCGGCCAGGCGCGCACTGGTTTCAGCTGCCGCGACCGAATCGCGCAAGGTCCGGAAAATCTGGAACGCAATCGACATCATGCCCAGGAACGCGATCACGATTGCCACGGCCAGCGCGCGGCTGGCGAGATCTCCGACCAGCCACAGCGCCACGCAAATTGGCGCGAAGGTCAGCACCATGCCGCCGACCGCGATCGTCGGTCGCCCGGCATTGCGCGACGACATGCCCGATCCATATCCAATTGCGTAGCACGTCACCAACAGCTGCGCCGCCGCCGGCAGCCCGAAATAGATTGTCATCCCGCCCAGCACACCAACCGCGAAGCAATAGCTGAACGCGCCAAGTTCGTAGAGCAATTCCAACCACTTGGTGCTGCGCTTCATCAGGCGTGGCAGCACGATGGCCATCACTACCCGCAGCACGCCGATGACCGACAGGATGACGGCCGTTTCGAAGATCAGCGGAATGGTGGTGTAGGAAGCGGCGATCAGCGCCGCGAGGATACCGTTGGCGGCGCCGGTAACCAGCGTTCCCGGCTTGGTGTACAGGTTCGCGACCAGAATCTTGCGGACCCGGTCGTCGATGGCATTGGTACGGAACAGCACCCGCAATATGGTTCGCCAGCGCCTGATCGCCAAACTCCCGTCGTAATCCGATCCTGCCCTAGAGCGGACAGGTCACCTTTTGGTTAATTCGGGGCTTACGCTGGCGGCCGGTTTGCTGCCGCAAACGCGCGGTTTCAACGCGCGGTGCGGTCCGCCTGGGCGCTCAGCGCGGCGGCCATGCGGCGATCCAGGGTGCGACAGATCCCCAGCCAATGGGTGTAGGACTGGCGGTCTCCGGCAAAGAAGGCGCGCTCGGCCTCCTGCCTGGCAACTCTGGCGGCGCCCAGTCCGTGCGTCGCAAAGTGCTTAAGCGCATCGCGCAGCAGCAGGTCCGGGTTGCGATCACAGAAGTTGTCGTTGGCGGCCGGAGTCAGTTGCCGCTGGTGACGCACCTTGCCGACAAGTGCGGAGGAAAGCGGCAGGGCGGCGGCAAAGCGAAGAGTCATCGAGGGTCGGGTCCGGGGCCAGGGGGAAGGCGGCACCGACGTTAGCCAAAGGCGGCTAAGGTTTCGTGTGGGGCTATGGTTTCCAGCGCTTAACCAAAGTGGCGAAGGGCAGCGCTCACGTCCCCGGCTGGGCGATCCAGCGCCCGGAATTCTCGTACTCCGGCCGCACAGCGTGGCTCTCGGGCAGCTTGTCGCCCCGGTACTGCGCATCGCCGCCGCGGCTTTGCACTTCGACCGAATAGGCCGGCGCCGGAGCCGGGCGCGCTGCCGGCACCGTACCGCCGACGGACGGCGCCGCCGGGCCGGCCTGCGCGGTCTTGAGTCCGGCTTCGAAGGCGCGGGCCAGCGCCAGCGGATCGAGGCTGGGATCGGGCAGCGCGTCTACCGCTGCATTGCGCGGATGCGGCGCGGCGACGGGCTCGTTGCCGAAATAGGCGAAGCGGAAGTTCGCGGAATCGCCGGCCCGGCTGCGCCAGCGGAAGAACATGTGCGCGCCGATCGTGGTGATGTGGTTCATCTCCGCGTCCCAGGCCGGGTGGACGGCGATGGTGTGGTAGTGCGTGGCGAGCCCGACGCTGCGTTCGACATAGCCCGACAGCGCTGCCTGGGCGACCGCCATCGCGCGCTGCCAAAAGAAGCGGCTGGGAACCCGCGCCAGCGATCCGTCGCAAGTAAAGCTGAACTGGCAACCGGTGCGACGTTCAGACCCCTGATAGACCACCCCGCAGACGGTGTTGGGAAAGCTGGGATGGGCCACCCGGTTGAGGATCACCTGGGCTACCGAACGCTGGCCCTGATCGCTCTCGCTCGCCGCCTCGTAATAGATCGCCGCAGTCAGGCATTCGAGCGCGCGCGAACGGTCGACCCCGCTGTTGTCGATCCGCATCGCGCGCGCAATCGGACCGGCCAGCGGATCGAACAGAGTGGCGGCATTTCCGGCGTCGGAACGGATGCCGGCGGCCAGCATGGGCAGCGGATCGTCGGGGGCCAGATAGTAGAAGGCCGAGCCGGGGAAACTGTCGCCGGTGCGTTCGAACGGCATCGGATCGACCTGCACTTCGGGTGAAATGGCGTTGCCGATATCGAAGGCGCGCCACTGATCGGGCGCGGCCAGCGCCGGGACCGCAGCGGCGGCCAGCAGGATCATGACCCGGCGCCCAAAGTGCCGGCGGCGCTGGCGCAGGCCGACCGTGCGCACGCCCTTGCGCGGCAGCTTCGCGGAAAAATCGCGCGGCCGTGATTCCAGCGAAAAGGCGTGACTAAGGTCCATCGGTCTCCATCGGCGTCCAATACGCGCCTTCGCGCGTAGCCCGGCCGCGGCCCTGCCCGCCACCGCGCAGATCGCACCGTACCAAAGGGGGACGCTGCGGCGCCCTATCCTTAAGCGGTTAAGATTTGCCGAGGCGCTTGCCCGGCAGCCTGACGGAGACTATGCGGCGGGTTCGTCATGGGTTGTCCGCGTCAGCGGGCCGAAGAGGGAAGCAGGTTCCAATCCTGCGCTGCCCCCGCAACTGTGACCGGGGAGTGCCGATCCCAAAGGCCACTGGTGGCAACACCGGGAAGGCGGGTTCGGCACAGCGATCCGGGAGCCAGGAGACCTGCCCGTGACGGTCGTTCCGCAGCCGGGCGGGGTGTACCGGAATGCAGCGTGGATTCCGCAATCCTGCGGGGGCCTCTCGCCATGAACGGCATTCGTTCGTGGCTGGAGGTTTGCCTGTGAAATATCTGTTCTATATTGGTAGTTTTCTATCGTGCTTTGCCCCTGCCGTTGCGCAGGAGCAGGTCGAAGACGATGGATTGGGTGAAATAGTGGGGGTGTTTCAACGCCTTCCCGATACGGCTGCCGATGATTCCATCACCGTACTGGCCACCGGACAACGCGGTCCGATCGACCGCACTGGCCAGTCGATCAGCATCGTCACCGCTGACGAACTCGCCCAGGTCCAAGGCCCCGATATCACCCGCGTGCTCGAACGCCTGCCCGGCGTCACTTCGGCGCGCAGCGGACCGCTGGGCAGCCAGACCAGCCTGTTCGTGCGCGGCGCCAATTCGGAGCAGCTGCTGGTGCTGATCGACGGAGTTCGGATGGCCGATCAGGCCGCGCCGTCGGGCGGGTTCGACCTGGGCACACTGCTGCCCGCCGGGATCGGCAAGATCGAGCTGCTGCGCGGGTCGAACAGCGTGGTCTGGGGTTCGGACGCGATGGGCGGCGTGCTGGCTGTGGAGAGCGACACCCGGGCGGGTCCGCGCGTCAATCTGGAATACGGCGCGCACGGCACCCTGGTCGCCAGCGCTGGCGGACGCGTGGGCGACGGCGGCAGCTGGCTGGCACTCAATGGCGGCTACACGCGCAGCGACGGCATTTCGGCCAAGGCGCTGGGCAGCGAGGCGGATCCGTTCCGCCAATGGCAAGGCTCAGCCTCGGGGCGGCTGGCGCTGGGGGGCGATCTCGCTCTGGTCGCCAGCACCCGCTATGCCGACAGCACGATCGATTTCGACGGCTATCCGGCCCCGGCCTATGTCTTTGCCGATACCCCCGAATACCAGACCACGCGGCAGGCGTCCGGCCGGGCGGGGCTGGACTATGCCGGCAGCACCCTGCGGCTGGCCGGCGGCATCGCCGTATCCGACACGCGGCGCGCCTATTTCGATCCGACCTATGGCGCGGCGCCTAACTTCACCACGGCGGGCCGCAGCCTGCGCGCCGACCTGACCGGGCAAGCCGACCTTTCGGATGGTCTGGCGCTCGATTTCGGCGCGGACAGCGAATGGACGCGCTATTCGACGACGTTCGATGCGCAGCAGAACGCCCGCCTGACAAGCGGACACGCGCTGCTCAGCTGGAACCGCGACGCACTTAGCCTGTCGGGCGGGGTCAGACTGGACGATCACGACCGGTTCGGCAGCCATTGGACCTTCGGCGCGAACGGCGCGGTCCGGCTGGGTGGTGGTTGGCGGCTGCGCGCGGCCTGGGGGCAGGGCTTCAAGGCGCCCACCCTGTCGCAGCTCTACGGCTATGGCGCCAATCCGCTGCTCCGGCCCGAAGAGAGCGAGAGCATCGACGCGGGGATCGAACGGGGCGACCGCAACGCACCGCTGCACCTGGCGCTGACCCTGTTCCGCCGCGATAGCCGCGATCTGATCGGCTACACCTTCCCCAATGGCTATTTCAACACCGCCCGCGCCCGCGCCGAAGGGATCGAGCTGGAAGGTGGCGCGCACGTAAGCGATCGGTTCACGGTGCGCGCGGCCTACAGCTATGTCGAAGCGACCAACCGGGTGACCGGAACCGACCTTGCCCGCCGCCCGCGCCACGCGGTGAGCCTGTCGGCCGACTGGCGCGCGCCGCTGGCCAATCTGGCACTGGGCATCGACCTGCGGATGGTGTCGGACAGCTTCGACGATCCGGCCAATTTCCAGCGGATCGATGGCCACGCGCTGATGGCGCTGCGCGCCAGCCTGCCGCTGGGGGACCATTTCGAGTTGTACGGCCGGGTCGAGAATGTCACCGATGCGCGGTACGAAACGGCGGCCGGGTACGGCACCTATGGGCGCTCGGCCTATGCCGGGGTACGGCTGACGTGGTGATACCAGCCAAGGTCCTCTCCATTTTGCGAAGCCAAATGGGGAGGTGGCGCGCCGAAGGCGTGACACAGGGGTATCGACGCCTGCGTCAGGACCCCTCGATCAGCGGCTGGTCGCCGCTGCCGTGTCGCGAGCCACTTGTCTCGCTCCACCCCCATTTGTGGCATTCGCCAAAAATGGCGAGGATCATGGTGGCGATCCTCCCCATCGTTCTAACCGCCTGCACCGCTGCCCCGGCGCGTGAGGCGGCGCGGGTTCCGCCCACTCTGGTCAGCCTCAACCCCTGCACCGATGCGATCCTGGCTGAGGTCGCCGATCCGGATCAGCTGCTGGCGATTTCCAGCTACAGCCGCGATCCCGCCTCCAGCTCGATGGATCCGGCCACCGCCCGCAGCTTTCGCGCGGTCGGCGGCTCAGTCGAAGAAGTGCTGGCGCTGAAGCCGGACCTGGTGGTGGGCAGTACCTTCATGAGCCCGGCGACCAGCGGTGCGCTCACCCGGCTGGGCTTCCGGCTGGAGCAGGTCGGGATTGCGCCGACGGTGGAGGACAGCAAGGCGCAGATCCGCCACCTTGCCGCGCTGGCCGGCCACCCGGAACGCGGCGCGGCGTTGATTGCGCGGATCGACGCAGCCCTGCTGCGGGCCGCGCCGCCGGTCGGAAAACCGGTGGGTGCGATCGTCTGGCAGGCGGGCGGGATCGTTCCCGGGCCGGGCACGCTGATTTCCGATCTGCTGACGCGCACCGGCTTTGCCAATGCCGCGGCGGCTCGTGGGATGAAGCAGGCCGATTTTCTGCCGCTCGAAGTGCTGCTCTCCGCCCCGCCGCAGCTGATCCTGACCGCTGGCGATCCGCGCGCGAACGGGGACCGGATGCTCAACCATCCGGCGCTGGCCGCGCTGACCGGCACGCGGCGCGCGCAGATCGATCCGGCACTGCTGTGGTGCGGCGGTCCGACGATCATCCGCGCGGTGGAACGGCTGGCGGCGCTGCGGCGGACGCTATGACCCGCCCGATTCCGCTCCTTATCATCCTGCTCGCGCTCGCCGTGCCGCTGTCGCTGCTGGCCGGGCGGGTGTGGATCGATCCGTTCGCCCCGTCCACGGCCAATGCCATGACCATCCTGATCGATCTGCGGCTGCCGCGTGCAGTGCTGGCGCTGGTGCTGGGGGCAGGGCTTGGGACGGCGGGGGCGGCGATGCAGGGCTATCTGCGCAATCCGCTCGCCGATCCGGGCCTGTTCGGGATCGCGCCCGGCGCCGCGCTGGGGGCGGTGCTCAGTTTCTGGACCGGGCTGGCCGCGCAGGGC
>JABFRE010000099.1 GCA_013141325.1 Novosphingobium sp. | reverse complement strand
CCGGCCTTCTCGAAAAGGAAGGTGCGGCCTATGACATCGCGGGTTACCGCGATGCCCCGCCGGGCCTGCGCATCTGGTGCGGCGCCACGGTCGACACCGCCGATATCGAAGCGCTCGGGCCTTGGCTCGACTGGGCTTACGCAAGCATCAAATCCGCCTGATCCATCGTCCCCGCGAACGCGGGGACCGGTGGTCTCACCAATCCACCCCAGCATCCGGAGGCCAACGGTCCCCGGTCAAGCCGGGGACGACGAACTGGAAAAATCATGACCAAACCCCGCGTACTCATTTCCGACAAGATGGACCCCAACGCCGCCCGCATTTTCGCCGAAATGGGCTGCGATGTGGACGTCATTACCGGCGAGAGCCCCGAACAGCTGATCGCCCGGATCGGCGATTATGACGGGCTGGCGATCCGCAGCTCGACCAAGGTGACCAAGGACATCCTGGCGGCGGCGAAGAAGCTGAAAGTCATCGGACGGGCGGGAATCGGGGTCGACAATGTCGATATTCCGGCCGCCTCGGCCCAGGGCGTGGTGGTGATGAACACCCCATTCGGCAATTCGATCACCACGGCCGAACATGCCATCGCCCTGATCTTCGCGCTCGCCCGCCAGATCCCCGAGGCGAATACCCAGACCCAGACCGGCAAATGGCCCAAGAACGATTTCATGGGCGTCGAGGTGACCGGCAAGACGCTGGGCCTGATCGGCGCGGGCAACATCGGCTCGATCGTCGCATCGCGCGCGCTGGGTCTGAAGATGAAGGTCGTCGCCTACGATCCGTTCCTTTCGCCCGAGCGCGCGGTTGAACTGGGGATCGAGAAGGTCGAGCTGGACCAGCTGCTGGAACGGGCGGATTTCATCACTCTCCACACGCCGCTGACCGACCAGACCCGCAATATCCTCTCGCGGGAAAATCTTGCCAAGGCCAAGAAGGGCGTGCGGATCGTCAACTGCGCGCGCGGCGGCCTGATCGACGAGGCGGCGCTGAAGGAAGCGCTCGACAGCGGTCAGGTGGCCGGGGCTGCGCTCGACGTGTTCCAGACCGAACCCGCGAAGGATTCGCCGCTGTTCGGTACGCCGAACTTCATCTGCACCCCGCACCTGGGTGCCTCGACCAACGAGGCGCAGGTCAACGTGGCGCTCCAAGTGGCCGAGCAAATGGCCGATTTTCTGGTCAACGGCGGCGTTTCCAACGCGCTCAACATGCCCTCGCTCAGCGCCGAGGAAGCGCCCAAACTCAAGCCCTACATGGCGCTGGCCGAAAAGCTGGGCGGCCTGGTTGGCCAGCTGACCACCGGTTCGATTCCGCGGATTTCGATCCATGCCGAAGGCGCGGCGGCCGAATTGAACATCAAGCCGATCGTAGCGGCGGTGCTGGCCGGGTTCCTGCGGGTCCAGTCGGACACCGTCAACATGGTCAACGCGCCGTTCCTGGCCAAGGAACGCGGGATCGAAGTGCGCGAGGTCAAGACCGAGAAGGCCGGTGACTACCACACCTTGATCCGGGTTTCGGTCAAGACCGACGCGGGCGAACGCTCGGTGGCGGGCACGCTGTTTTCCAACAGCGAACCGCGGCTGGTTGAACTGTTCGGGATCAAGGTCGAAGCCGAGCTTGACGGCCACATGATGTACATCGTCAACGAGGATGCCCCCGGCTTCATCGGCCGGATCGGCACCCTGCTGGGCGAAAACGCGATCAACATCGGCACCTTCAACCTGGGCCGGCGCGAGGCCGGCGGCGAAGCCGTGCTGCTGCTGTCGGTCGACAGTGCGGTCAAGGGCGACGTGCTCGACAAGGCCAAGGCCCTCCCTGGCGTGAAGCGGGTGATGGCGCTGGCGTTTTGATTGGTTCACGCAGAGACGCGGAGAAGAAAGGGGAGACGCAGAGGCGTTGAGCTTGCGGCGAAGCCGCTTTCAATACCGAACGCAGCGCAGAACGCGCAGCGCCGAGATTTGCGGGAGTGCCTGCGGCATTCATGGCATCTCTGCGCCTCAATTTTCTTCCTCTGCGCTCTCTGCGTGAACCCCCTTTTCTTCTTCGATACCAAGCAATGACTCGCTAAAGGCCCACATATGCACACCGACTGCGACCTCCTGCCCGAAGGCCTAGAAGACCGTCTTCCCGCCAGCGCCGCCGCTGCGGCGCGGGTGACGCGCGCGGTGCTCGATGTGCTCGACGGCCACGGGTATGACCGGATCCAGCCGCCGACGATCGAGTTCGAACAGTCGCTGGCCAGCCGGATGGCAGGGGTGCAGCCGCGGCGGATGTTCCGCTTTGTTGATCCGGCGAGCCTCAGAACCCTGGCGCTGCGCAGCGACATGACCCCGCAGCTTGGCCGGATCGCCTCGACCAGCCTGGCTTCTGCCGCGCGGCCGCTGCGGCTGTGCTATGCCGGGCAGGTCGTGACGATCAAGGGCGACGGGCTCGATCCCACCCGCGAGAAGCTGCAACTGGGTGCCGAACTCATCGGGAAGGACAGCGTCGAAGCGGCTGCCGAAGTGGTGGCTGTCGCGATCGAAGCGCTGCGCAGCGCCGGGGCCACCGGCCTGTCGGTCGATTTCACCCTGCCCGATCTGGTTGATACCCTGGCTGCCAAGGCTCTGCCCCTTCCGTCCGAAGCGATCGCGGTGGTGCGGCGCGAACTCGATGCCAAGGATGCGGGCGGCCTGGTTGCGGCCGGTGGCAGGGCCTATCTGCCGCTGCTGACAGCGATCGGCCCGTTCGAAACCGCGATCGAGCGGCTGGCGGCGATCGATGCGGGCGGAGCCTTGGCGGGCCGGATCAAGGCACTGCGCGAGATTGCCGCGCGGGTTGGCGGCGCGGCCCGGCTGACGCTGGACCCCAGCGAGCGGCACGGGTTCGAATACCAGTCGTGGTTCGGCTTCACGATTTATGCCGATGGACTGGCGGGCACGCTCGGCCGGGGCGGCAGCTATGCGATCAAGTCCAACGCGGCGGGCGGCACCGACGAACCGGCGCTGGGCTTTTCGCTGTTTCCCGATGCGCTGATTGATGCGCTGGCCCAGGCTGAATCCCCGCGCGACACCCTGTTCCTGCCGCTGGGCCACGATCCGGTCCACGCCGCCCGCCTGCGCGCGATCGGCTGGCGGACCGTCGCGGCGCTTTGCGATGGCTGCGATGCCAAGGCGCTGGGCTGTACCCACCGACTGGAGGGCGGGCAAGCTGTTGGAGTTTAGGACGATGCGACAAGTAGTGGCTGCATTGTTGATCATTCTGAGCGTGGGTTGTTCCCCTCAAGGCGCAGCCGCCGATGATCCTTCAGGACAATCGTCGCCCCGTAGGGTTGCCCAATCCCGCGCCTCCGCTGTTTCCACCAGCGAAGCGCGACCGTCTGCAAATGCGAAACCGGCTAGACTCGAAGGGATGGATTACTTCAACGCCCGCAAGATCATCCTATCGTACGGTTGGGAGCCCCTTGGCGGCCCCTGCCAGGGCGCAGGTATCAATGAAGAGGTTTGTAGCGCCTTTCCCGAAGTCGGTAATTGCTCTGGAACAGGCGTCGGATTTTGCGACATGCATTTCGCCCGCATGGATCGCTGCCTTGATGTCGTGACGACCGGTGGTGCTCCGAGCAAAGAAGGGCCGGGCGATACACAGGTGCGTGATGTTGCCTTCGGTTCGGGGCCTTGCTCCAAGGGTGTTGACTAAGCACCACTGTGTCCCGCTCGACCGCGTTGCCACTGCTCTTTTTCGCCAATAGCGGAGAGCACTGGTTACGTCCCGAACACCCCTTTCAACCAGGCATCGACCACCGGCGTCGCGGCATAGTCCGGATTGCCCAGCTGGCGGTTGATCTCGGCGTGGCCGCTCAGGCTCTCACCGGGGAAATCCCGCCGCTCGGCCACGGCGCCGTTCTTGCGTAGCGCTGCTTCCAACTGCTGCGCTTGGCTGATCCCGTCGGGCCGCTGGACGTGAATGATCAGGAAACGCGGGGCATTGGGCGCGGCGGCTTGCAAGGTGGGTGACAGCGCGCGCTGGCGGGCCGGATCCGTTCCGAAGGCCTGAGCATAGGTCTGCTGCATCATCTTTGGCCCCTCGGTCATTTGCCGGGGCACGTCATAGGCTGCACCGTCGATTGGCAGCACGCCGTCCAGATCGGCGAACGACAGCCCGGCGGCTCTCAGGTAGCGTTCGTCGGTTCCCACCAGCGCGACGAGATGGGCCCCGGCGCTGTGACCCATGATCACGACCTGGCGGCGATCGATGTTGAGCGCCCCAGCCCTGTCGAGCAACGCTTTCAGCGCGGCTGCGACATCTGCGGCCTGCTGTTCCACAGTTGCCTCGGGCACCAGCCGGTAGTTGATCGCGGCATAGGCATAGCCGTCAGCGGTGTAATGCGGCGCCTTCCAGTTGCCGCTGGCGTTGTCCTTGCTGCCGCGCTTCCACCCGCCGCCGTGGACAAACACCACCAGCGGAGCCGGCGCGCGGGCGGCGCGGGCCGGATAGAAATCGAGCACCTGTAGCGGGTCGGAGCCATAGGCGATGGTCTGCTTGCCCGGAGCGACTGGCGCTGCCGGGCCTTCGCTGCGGACAGCGATCCGCTCGCGCAGCCGTTCGCGCAGGCTGCCCGGGCGGGCTTCGGCAATCCCGCTCGCGACCAGTGCAGTGGCGGCAAGCGACAGCAGCATGGCATGGCGCATCGGCAATCTCCCTTTGCGTCAAAGACTATCGGCGCGTCGCTTGCGGTCCAGTCGCGATTTGTCGCGGATTGTCGCCTTGCCCTGACGCTGGCCTTCCCCTAGGGCGCGGCACGGTTACCGCCCACTCAAAGGAACTCCCCACGTGGCAAACGTTACCGTGATCGGCGCCCAGTGGGGCGATGAGGGCAAAGGCAAGATCGTCGATTGGCTGGCCAGCCGCGCCGATGCCGTCGTGCGGTTTCAGGGCGGCCACAACGCCGGGCACACCCTGGTGGTCGGCGATCAGACCTACAAGCTGTCCCTGCTGCCCTCCGGCATCGTCACCGGCACGCTGTCGTTGATCGGCAACGGCGTGGTGCTCGATCCGTGGCATTTCCGCGACGAAGTGGCCAAGCTGAAGGCGCAAGGGGTCGAAATCAATCCCCAGAACCTACAGGTTGCGGAGAATGCCCCGCTGATCCTGCCGTTCCACCGCGACCTCGACGGCCTGCGCGAAGATGCCAGCGGTGCGGGCAAGATCGGCACCACCCGGCGCGGGATCGGCCCGGCCTATGAAGACAAGGTCGGCCGCCGCGCGATCCGGGTCTGCGATCTGGCGCACCTGGACGATCTTGAGCCGCAGCTGGACCGGATCTGCGCCCACCACGATGCGCTGCGCGCCGGGTTCGGCCAGCCGCCGATCGACCGCCAGCGGCTGCTCGATGATTTGTGGGATATCGCCGCCTTCGTGCTGCCCTTCGCCAAGCCGGTTTGGCGCACGCTGAACGAGGCAAAGAAGGCCGGCAAGCGGATCCTGTTCGAAGGCGCGCAGGGTGTGCTGCTCGACGTCGATCACGGCACCTATCCCTTTGTCACCAGCTCCAACACGGTCAGCGGCACGGCGGCCAGCGGCTCGGGCCTTGGTCCTAGTGCGGCCGGGTTCGTGCTGGGGATCGTCAAGGCCTATACCACCCGCGTCGGATCGGGCCCGTTCCCGACCGAGCTTGAGGACGAAGTTGGCCAGCGGCTGGGCGAACGCGGCCACGAATTCGGCACGGTGACAGGCCGCAAGCGCCGCTGCGGCTGGTTCGATGCGGTTCTGACCCGGCAAAGCTGCGCGATCAGCGGGGTCACCGGGATCGCGCTGACCAAGGTCGACGTGCTCGACGGGATGGACAGGGTGAAAATCTGCGTCGGCTACCGCCTGCGCGGTCAGGACATCGACTATTTCCCCAGCCACGCTGCCGATCAGGCGGCGGTCGAGCCAGTCTATGAAGAGATGGAAGGGTGGAGCGGGACCACCGCCGGCGCGCGCAGCTGGGCGGATTTACCGGCGCAGGCAATCAAGTATATTCAGCGCGTGCAGGAACTGATCGAAACCCCGGTGGCGCTGGTCAGCACCAGTCCCCAGCGCGAGGATACCATCCTGGTGCGTGATCCCTTTGCCGATTGAGATGAAGCGGCTGCGCCCCTGGCTGCGGATCGGGCTGGGAGCGGCGGTGCTGCTGCCGGTTGGCGCCTGGGCCTGGACCAGCCTGCCGATCGGGTCCGACGACGTGCTGACCCTGCCGCCGGTTGACCGGCTGGTGGTCGACAAGTCGGAGCGGACCCTGCAGGCGTGGTCGAACGGGCAGCTGGTCCATACCTTCACCGAAATTCAGCTGGGCGATGCGCCAGAAGGCCACAAGCAGTTCGAAGGCGACGAGCGAACGCCTGAAGGGCGCTACACGATCGACTATCGCAACCCGCAAAGCGCGTATCACCTCTCGCTCCACATCTCCTATCCCGATGCGGCAGCGGTGGCGGCGGCACGGGCGGTTGGACGCAGCCCGGGCGGCGCGATCTTCATCCACGGCCAGCCCAACGCGCTGCCCTATGGCCGCGTTCCGGGCGACTGGACCGACGGCTGCATAGCGTTGGCCAACCAAGAGATTGAGGCGCTGTGGGATGCTGTTCCCGACGGGACCGAAATCGAGATCCTGCCCTGACGGCTGAAATATTCTTGACTTAGGCCCTTTTTGTTCTACTCCTGTTCATCCGAATCGGAGGGGACTTTGCATGGCCCAGGCCAATTTTGCCTATACCACCGCTGCCAACGACGGGGCGGGTCTGCCGCTGGCCTTGTCGGTCTTTGCTGACCGGGCGCACCTGCTGGGACAGTTGCGCGACGATGCTGAGGCGGCGGGATTCCGGATCGCCGAATCCGGCGAGGTCGCTGGACTGCTTGAGGGTGAGGTGCGGGCGCTCGGCGAAGTTGTGCTGCTCGATTGTCCCGCTCCCGACGGAGCGGAGCTGGCGGCGCTGGCCCGGCTCGATCTGCGCGCCGCGCACAGTGGCACCCACCTGATCGTCTCGACCACGGTCGGCGCGCTTGATGCGGTATTCGGCTGCCTCGATCAGTCGAACCCCCAGATCCTTGTCGAACCGAGCCGGGCGGAACGGGTGATCGCGCTGGGCCGGGTACTGGCCCGGATCCCCAACCCGCGGGTGCGCGATCTGTCGGAGGAAGACCGGCTGGTGCTGCTGCGGCTGACCGAACAGGTTGGCCAGATTGCCCAACGGCTGGAACTGCTGGAAAGCCCGCTGCGCACGCTGGAGGCCGGCGACGGCGAAAGCGCGTTCCGCTTCGAAAGCCCCAAACCTGGCTTTGCCGCGGCCGATGGCGACAGCGGCGACCGGCTCGTGCGCGCCACCCGTCCGGCCTTGCCCGATCCGCGGCTGGTGCGGCGGGTGATCCGCCAGCGGCAACTGCGCGCGCGCTTTTTCGATGGCGATCTGTTTGCCGATCCCGCCTGGGACATGCTGCTTGATCTGACTGCGGCGCGGGCCGAACACACGAGGGTTTCCGTCACGAGCCTGTGTATTGCCAGCGGCGTGCCGCCCACCACCGCGCTGCGCTGGATCGGTCAGATGATCGATGCAGGCCTGCTCCAGCGGGTGGAGGATGAGGCCGATCGCCGCCGTGCCTTCATCACCCTGACCGACAAGGCGGCCGATGCCATGGCGCGGTTCTTCGCCGAACTGGGCAGCCACGCGGGGCGGCTGGTCTAAGGATATTCCACAGGGCCCTTGGCAAGGGGGAGTTCGCATTAACCATGTTAGCGCGGCGGCATGAAGCGTCTGCTGCGCCTCCTGCTGTCCGCCGTTTTGCTGGTTCTGGTTCTGGGCCACGTGGCCGACCCGCTGCGCGCCGCGCAGCGCAACGGCCCGGCCTGGTGGGACCCCGATGGGGTCGGGGCGGGTGCGGATTGGCATTACCGTGTGCCCGTCAGCCTCCCGGCGGTCTCGGCGCTGAACAACACCGCGCGGGTCGATATCGACTTTGCCGCGCTGATGGCCCAGCTGGGGATTACCGGAACCTTCGATGCCAACTCGGTCCGGGTGGTGCGGCCCGGCGGTACGCTGGTTGCCGTGCAGGAATATACCGATACGGTCTATGGCGGCGCGAGTGACAGCAACAGCACCCGCGGTGAGGTGCGCTGGATTGTCGAGGACGGCGGTGCCCAGACCTATTACGTCTATTTCGACATCACTCAGAACGGCACCAAGCCCGCCAATCCGCAAGTGCCGATCAACGGCAATTTCGAACATTCCGCCGCAGGCACCCAGCTGCCAGCAGGCTGGCTCAGCGCGACCAAAGGTAACGCCACCTATGACATGCAGGTCCGCCCCGCCGAAACCGTGAACGTGAACAGCGACGGCAATCCCTACAACAACCCGCACAGCACCAATGGCGATCCGCTGACCGGGGCGGGGTCTTACCTGCTGGGCGCGCGGACGAACCTCGAGCCCAGCAACGGCGCGATATCGCAGATCGATGCGACTGTGCTGACCCGCACCATCGCGGTGCCGGCGGGCAATCCCGGTTCGCTGACGATCCATTGGCGGACCGAAGGCTGGGACAGCGACACCAACGGCGTGACCACCTTCGACAACATCCATATCCGGATCGTCACCGCTGGCGGGGCCGCGACCGAAATCGTCGGACCGGCGACCAACGCCTATACCACCTATCCGTTCTCCCCGAACTACGGCCCGGATCCGGTCGGCACCGGAAATTCCGGGTACGGCCAATACAACGGGTTCGACACCACCCTGACCGGAACCCACACGTTGGGCGTGGCCGCCGCCCAGCATTCCGAACCGTGGTTCAGCCGTTCCTATTCCCTCGCGGCCTTCGCCGGGCAGACGGTGACCCTGCGGATCGGCACGACGCACATGGAACTCTACAAAAGCTGGTTCCATATCGACGATGTCGAATGGTCGGTGGTAACCGGGTCCCTCGGTAGCGCCCAGGGTTTCGGCGTTGCAGCGCTCAGCCCGCTGGGCTCGCAGCCGCCCGGACGGGTGCTTACGGTCCAGGCCGTTGTGGATGCCCGCCCTACCGCGGCAGCCAATCCGGTTGCGGCGGATATCTACAACAGTGCGGGAACACTGGTGGCTGCGGGGATCCGGCTGTACAACGATGGCACACATGGCGATGCGGTGGCTGGCGACGCCACTTGGACCAACAGCGGAGCCGACGCAGCCAATCCCACCTACACGATCCCGCTGGCCAGCGGCAGTTCCAGCGGCTGGCTGGTGCGGGTGTTCGCCCGCGATGCCAGCACCTCGACCCAGTCTGCCGCCGCCAACGGACTGGTGCACCGCAGCGGCCAGCCGGCCGCGCAGGTCATGGCCAACTGGTGGAACATCGACGATGCCGGATTCAGCGTCGATGCCGCAGTCCTGGCGGTTTCGAAGGCCAGCACGGTTGTGTCTGACGGGGTCAACACCGCAAACTTCAAAGCCATACCCGGAGCCCGGGTGCGCTATTGCCTGACCATCGGCAACACCGGCACCGCCAGTGCCAGCAGTCTGGTGGCGACGGACAGCTTGCCAGCCACGCTGAGCTACGTGGCGGGAACGCTGGCCAGTGGCAGCGACTGCGCGACTGCCGCCACGCCCGAGGATGACAACACCAGCGGCAGCGACGAGAGCGATCCGGTGGGGGCCAGCTTCACTGCCGGGGTGGTGACCATCAACCGCAGCGCGCTGGCGGTATCGGGAAGCTTCGCGGTCACTTATCAGGCCACAATCAACTGAACAGCGCGCGACGCGCGAAGACAGGCGCATGCCGCCGACCCGTCCGGCTCGCATTGCCCCCCGCGGGACCGGACGCGCGGCGACAGACACCTGTCCCGATGCAAGCCCGTGGCATGGCGCGTGCCGCAGGCGCATTGATCGCAGTCAAGCGTCAGGCGATTGACGGCGCAGCGCAGCAGGCTAAAAGCGCGGCTCCCGCAAGGGGCGCTTAGCTCAGTTGGTAGAGCATCTCGTTTACACCGAGAGGGTCGGCGGTTCGAGCCCGTCAGCGCCCACCATCGTTCCTCCCGCGAATGATGATTGATGGGAATGCGCTGGCGCAGTGCGCCCGTTATCGTGTAACCTTTGTCTGTTGGCCCGCGAATATCCGTCGCGCAGGCAGACAAGGAATCGACGATGACACAAGCCGCCGTCAACCGCCGCTGGATTCTGGGGGCCGCCCTTGCCGGGGTCGGCGGGCTGGCGCTGTCGCAGCATTTGGGTGCGGGGCGGCCGGGGGCGCCGCTCAGGCTCAGCGATGCTCAGTGGCGCGCGCGGCTTTCGCCCGCCGCCTACAAGGTGCTGCGCCAGGCCGATACCGAAGTGCCCTTCACCAGTCCGCTGCTGAAAGAGCATCGCGCGGGCAAGTTCCACTGTGCCGGCTGCGATTGTCCACTCTACGATGCACGCACCAAGTATGACAGCCACACCGGCTGGCCCAGTTTCTGGCAACCGCTGTCCGGCGCCGTGGCAACGATGACCGATTTCGAAACCGGCTATCCCCGCACCGAGGTGCATTGCCGCAACTGCGGCGGTCATCTGGGCCATGTCTTCGATGACGGGCCCAAGCCGACCGGCAAACGTTACTGCATGAACGGGCTGGCGCTCGCCTTCCGCGCGGCGCGGGCGTGATGCGGACCGGCGGCTGGATCGCGCTGGGATTTGGCGTCGCGCTCGCGGCAGGGCTGGTTGCCGCACGTGAACCGGCCCCGCCGCCGCGCGCCGCGCTGGTCGCCCCGCCGTCGGC
>JABFRE010000221.1 GCA_013141325.1 Novosphingobium sp. | reverse complement strand
GCTAACGCCTGGCCGGACAGGCTGGTGCGATATCGGCCACGACAGGGAAGTGATCCGAGGCGACCCGTCCGTCGAAGTGTTCGGCCAGCGCGTGGTAGCGCGCCACATCGGCTCCGCCGACCAGGATGTGGTCGATCGTCTGCCCGCTCTTGGGCAGGGCATCGAAGGCGTTGAATGTGATGCTGGTACCCACCGCCGGTTCACGCGCGGCGGCACGGGCGTCGCGCAGCGTCCGGTCATCGAGCAAGGTCTGCATCGAGGCTTCGCCGAGCGGCGCGTTGAAATCGCCGAGCAGCACCACGGCCTCACGCGGCTGGCGGTGGGCGGCGATCCAATGGCGCAGTTGCAGCGCGCTGTTGCGGCGCGCCACCAGCCCGACGTGATCCCAATGGGTGTTGAGTACCAGCAGTCGCACACCGTCGCTGCGGCGGCGCAGGCGGGCCCAGGTGGCAACCCGGCGATAGGCCGCGTCCCAGCCAAGCGAGGGCACCGCGGGCGTGGGGGAGAGCCAGAACATCCCGCTGGCCGCAATCGCAAAAGCCCGGCGGTTGACCGCCAGCGGCGAGGCTTCGCCCTGCCCGACCCCGTCGTCGCGGCCGCCGCCGACGAAGGCATAGCCAGGCAGGCCCTGGCGCAAATCGGCGTACTGGCCCGGAACCACTTCCTGCAGGCCAAGCAGATCCGGCCGGACCAGCCGGATCTGGGAGAGGAATTCCTCGCGCCGGTTGGCCCAGCGGTTGGCGCCGTCCACCGCGACGTCGAGCCGGATGTTGTAGGTCATCGCCCGGACGTCAGCCCGCGCTGCGCAGGGGGCAGCCTGTACAGGCGCTGCCACCGCCGCCGCCCCAAAAACAATCACGCCCACTGCCAGCCGGTTCACCACGGCGCCTCCTCAAAGTCTGGCCCATAGTGGCCGTCTCAACCGGCGCGGTGCACAACAGTGCTTTCGTCGGCCTGTTCAATCCGCCATGTAGGGGCGACAAGGCCAAGGGGAAAGCGATGATTGGCGATGGCGGAGGCAAAGCGGACGTCGGCCGCAAAGCGTCCGGCTGGGATGATCTGCCCTTTGGCGGCGACCTGTTCGGCGAGCTGCATCTGGCTGACCAAACCGGCACCGGCGACACCGCGGCCCGGACGCTCGCGGCGCTCTGGCCGGGCCTGGCACCGTGCGGCGTAGCGGCGGCGGCGGCAGCCTGGCTTTCCGATCACTACGGCTTTCCGATCATCCTGCTGGGTCTGCTGATCGGCCTGTCGCTCAACTTCATATCGCATGATGTGCGGACCCATCGCGGGCTCGATTTTGCGGCGCGGACCTGCCTGCGGATCGGGATCGTGGTGCTGGGCTTTCAGGTGACTTTTGCCCAGATCGCGGCGCTGGGGCCCGGGCCCTTCGCGGCTTTGGCCGTGGTCGTGGCGGTGACCTTCGCTGCGGGGATGGCCGGTGCACGGCTGTCGGGGCAATCGCACTATGCGGGAATCCTGGCCGGCGGGGCCACCGCGATCTGCGGGGCCAGTGCGGCGCTGGCGCTCTACGGCGTGATCGGCAGGGACCGGCTCAGCCAGGCCCAGTTCGCGCTGACGCTGGTCGGCGTGTCGCTGGCCAGCGCCTTCGCCATGTCGGTCTATCCAGTACTGGCCGCAGAGCTGGGGCTGGACCACGGCCAGGCCGGATTCCTGATCGGTGCCTCGATCCACGACGTCGCACAGGCCATCGGCGGCGGCTATGCCTTTTCCGATCCGGCGGGCAGTTATGCGACGATCGTCAAGCTGTCGCGCGTCGCCCTGCTCGCCCCGGTGGTGGCACTGGTCAGTCTGGCGATCGGCCCCGCCGGCGGAGGCACCGGCCAGGCCGGATGGAAACGGCTGGTGCTGCCGTGGTTCATCGTCGCCTTTCTGGCTGTGGTCGCGCTCAACAGTGTGGTGACCGTGCCCGCCGAACTCGGCCGGGCGGCGCTGACCACCTCAAAGGTGCTGCTGCTGCTGGCGGTCACCGCCACGGCAATGCGCAGCCGGATGGACCTGTTGCTGCAGATGGGCTGGCGGGCGGCCGTTCCGGTGGTCAGCGCAACCCTCGCCAGCTTTGCCGCCGCGCTCGGCTTCGCGGTGGCGCTGCTCTAGATCACGAAATCGAGAATGCCAGGAAACGGCGCGCGGCGGCGGTTGGCGACCATCGTCTCGTGCAGCGTCGACACCTGCTTGCTGCCGGTCTTGACGAACAGGAACGGCAGCAAGCCGTGAATCAGGCAGGCGCAGCCGCCCAGAATCATCCGCAAGCCGAAACTGGACGCCATGGCGAGATGCTCGCCATAGGTTTCGCCGACGCTGGCGGGGTGCTTGGTAAACAGTTTGGCCGGTTCCACGCAGATGATCTCCCTCTGGCAGGAATCTTAGCGCACAAGAGTTCAACAAACTTCATCATTTTTCTGGCAAATTTCCAATATTACGGCCATTCTGTCCCAATGATTGGAGCTTTTGCGCAACTTGATTCGATAGACTGGGCAATCCTTGGTGTCCTCCAGGCCGATGCCTCGCTGCCTGTGCACGAGGTCGGCGAGCGGGTCGGCCTGTCGAGCAATGCCTGCTGGCGGCGGATTAAACGGCTGGAAGACAGCGGGGTGATCGCCCGGCGGGTTGCCCTTCTCGATCCCGAAAAGCTGGGCCTGGCAACCACGGTCTTCGTCGCGATCCGTACGCAGCGCCACGATCCGCAGTGGCTGGACGCCTTTTCGCGGGCCGTGTCGGGGATCGAGGAAATCAGCGAGTGCCACCGCATGGCCGGCGATGTCGATTACCTGCTCAAACTGGTAGTCCGCGACATCGCCCACTACGACCGCATTTACCGCAAGCTGATCGCCGCCGTGCCCGATCTGGCCGACGTCAGTTCCAGCTTCTCGATGGAGCGGATGAAGGCGACGACCGCCCTACCCCGGCCGGCGTAGCAGCCAGCCGAGCACCTCGGGCAGGCGGGCGGCCCAGGCGTTTTCCTCGTGCTCGGCGCCGGGATAGACCTTGCTTTCGAAATCGATGCCCCGCCGCCAGCCTTGTGCGGCGATCCGGGCGTCGATGACCTGCTGATAAGGGCCATAGTAGGCATCAAGGGTGCCGGTGCCGTGGTCCAGCCAGATCCGGCGGCCGTCGGGGTGTCCCAGGCGTTCGGCGAACCAGCGGTCCCACAGGGCGATCAGCCCGGGATTGGCTTCGCCAACCTTACGCGGATCGGCGGCGGGCCAGTGCGAGGAGATGCAACCGGCCCGGCCGTAGGTCTCAGGCCGCTCCAGAATGGCATAACAGCTCATCAGCCCGCCCATGGATGAACCGATGATCGCCGTATCGTCGCGACCGGTACGGGTGCGGAAACGGGCATCGACCCATTGCTTCAGCGGTCCGGCCAACCAGTCAAGATAGGCACGGCTGATCACCGGTCCGCCGATCATCGCGTCCATCGCCGCGCGCGGCGCGCCGCTGGCGGCGTCGTGGAGCGACTGGGGCAGGTACTGGCGATAGCGATCACCCCCCGGTGCCCAGATCCCGACGATGATGTGCGGTTCGATTCCTTGACCGCGCATGGCCGCCAGCATCGCCTTGTCCGCCGCCCAGACCTTGTTGAAGTTCGATTTGGCCGGATCGAACAGATTGTGCCCGTCGTGCATGTAGACCACCGGATAGCGCCGGTGCCCCCGATCATAACCGGGCGGCAGCCAGATCGTCAGGCGCTGTTCGGGCAGCCCCTCGGCCGCGACATGCTCGTATTCGATCAGCCGCCCGGCCGGCTGCGCAGCAGTGGCCTGTCCGCACAGCAGCGCGGCCAGCAGCCCCAGGAGGGCGAGAAGATGCCGCCCCGTCACGACCGGTCCAGGCGCGCCAGCAGCTCATCATGCGGCGCAAAATTCAGCGCACAACCCGAAACGAAGCGGTCGATCTTGGCCACGTCGGCCAACGCAAGGTCGTCGGCAGGCGGCACCAGCTTCGCGGGATCGGGAAACTGGCCATAGCCCGCCAACAGGCAGTGCCACGAGAGCGGCGAATAATAGCGCTCGATCCCCAGTCGGTGAATCTCTGCGTCGAGTTCCTCACCGCGAAACCACGCGGTCATGACCGCCTTCAGGCAATCGGACAGGTTCTGGTTGGCGGCATTGGCGCGCCAGTATTCGCCCGACCGCCGGTTCGTCCGGTAATGGCAGACGATGTAGTCACGGATGCCTTCGTAGCGCGCGTGGACCGCCGCGTTGAAGGCATCGGCATTGGCGCGGGTGAATCCCCCTGCGTCATAGGCGGCGATGAAGCCCGACAGGGTAGAATGGACGATGTGCAACGCCGTTGCTTCCAGAGGCTCGATAAACCCCTGCGACAGTCCGACCGCCAGACAGTTGCCGACCCACGAGCGCCGAACCTGCCCGACGTTCATCTTCAGGTGCCGGGCTGCGACATCGGCATCGAGCAGGCCCAGGTGGCGGCGCAGCTCGGTTTCGGCCGCATCGCCATCGAGATAACCCGAGGCATAGACATAGCCGTTGCCGGTCCGGCCCGTCAGCGGGATGCGCCAGGCCCACCCGGCGCTTAGCGCCGTCGATCCGGTCTCGCAGGGGGTCGCGCCGTCGCCCCGCGGGCTGGGCATGGCAACGGCTGCATCGTTGAACAGGTTGCTGGCGAAGCTCTCAAACGGTTCGCCCAGCGCCTGCTGGACCAGAGTGCCGCGAAAGCCCGATGCGTCGATGAAGAAATCGCCGGGGATCGCTTGGTCGTCTTCGCCCAGCAGCGCGGCAATATTCCCGTTGTCGTGATGACCCACTCGGTCGATCCGCCGGGTCAGATGGGTGACGCCCAACGCGGCGGTGGCGTGATCGCGCAAGAACTCACCGACCAGCTGCGCGTCGAAATGATAGCCATAGCCGATATCGAAGGGGAAATTCTCCGCCGGGATCGGGCCGCGCCGCTGCTCCGCAAGCCGTGCCAGCAGGAAGAACCGGTCCGGGTGGGCCCAGACATCGCGCCCCGTCCGTCGCGCGCGGGTGTGGAAGAAGAAGGCCGGTGCCGTATGTTCGTCCAGCGCGGTCTGGAAGGGATGGAAATAGCTTTCGAACCCCGGAACATCCGACCAGCCGTGAAAACGGATGCCGTTCTTGTAGGTCGCGTTGCAGCGCGGCATCCACTCGGTCTCGGCAATGCCGAGCTCGTCGAAGAAAGCCTTCAGCTGCGGGGTCGATCCTTCGCCAACCCCGATGATCCCGATATCCGGGCTTTCGACCAGTGTGACCGCTGCGCGTGCCCCCAGCCGGTGCGCGATCAGGCTGGCGGCCATCCACCCCGCGGTGCCGCCGCCCAGAATGACGAAGCGATGCTTCGCCGGGGTCACGTCCTCGCCTTGAGCCGGATCGCAAAGCCGCCGCCGGGCGCCATGCGCAGGTTCAGGCGGTCGGCGCTGGTCAGCACGCGCTTTTCGATCGTCACGCTGTGGCGTTTTTCGGTGCGGTAGTCGGCATCGTCGCCATCGCGGTAGATTTCTGCCTCATAGCGCACACCGGGGGTCAGAAAATCGAGCGCGAAACTGCTGTCGCGGGCCTGCTCGTCGCCGACGCCGCCGATGAACCAGTCCTTCCCGCCGCGAACCTTGCGGGCGATGGTGACGAAATCGCCCACTTCGCCATTGAGCACGCGCGTTTCCTCCCAATCGGTCGGCACGTCGCGGATGAACTTGAAGGTGTTCATGTGCTTGGCATAGTTTTCGGGCGTGTCCGCAGCCATCACCACCGGCGAGTAGAGCACCACGTAGAGCGCCAGCTGCTTGGCCTCGGTGGAGAGGATATCGCTGTCCTCGCTGCCCTTGAGGCTGAGCACGCCGGGGGTGAAGTCCATCGGCCCTTCAAGCATCCGGGTAAAAACCAGATTGGCTTCGTGTTCGGGCGGGTTCTTGTTGCCGGTCCAGGCGTTGTATTCCATACCGCGCGATCCTTCGCGCGCCACCCAGTTGGGGTAGGTCCGCTGCAGCCCGGTGCCCTTGATCGGTTCGTGGCTGTCAAAGGCGACCTTGTACTTCGCCGCCGTTTCGGCAACGCGGATGAAGTGGTTCGACATCCACTGGCCCTCGTGCCATTCGCGCAGCTTGGTGCCATCAGGATCGACCCGTTCGATCTGCCCCGCGTCGGTGACATAGCCGGTCTTGACCACCATGTAGCCGTGATCGGCCGCGAACTTGAAGCCGCGATCCAGCTGTGTGTCATAGTGGCTGGCCGACCCGCCGGTTTCGTGGTGGCCGATCAGCCGCACACCCTTCTTTTTGCCATAGGCGGCCAGCATGGCGGCGTCGAAGTCCGCGGTCGGCCCGGCAAAATCGAAGTCGTTGCCGTTGCCGAACCAATCACCGTCCCAGCCGACGTTCCAGCCTTCGACCAGCACCTGGGGAATGCCGTTGGCGGCGGCGAAATCGATGTAGCTCTTGACGTTGGCGTTGGTGGCGCCGTGCTTGGGGCCGCGCGCCCAGCTCCATTCGCCCTTGATCATGTTCCACCACACGCCGACGAACTTGCCCGGCTTGAACCAGCTCATGTCGCCCAGCTTGTTGGGCTCGTTGAGGTTGAGCATCAGGCGACTTTGATAGATCCCGGCCGCATCGTTGGCGATGATCAGGGTGCGCCACGGCGTCGACCAGGCCCCCTTCTTTTCAACCTTCGGCCGCCCCGCCCCCGGTGTCAGCACCGCATGCAGCGTGTTGCCTGCCGAGCCGTTTGCCACAGTCATGCCCGAATAGTCGACCAGCGCGGCTTCGTGCAGCGCCACGTGTGTGCCATCGCCCAGCTTCACCGTCACCGGCGTATCGGCGGGACCGACCGCCGAAATGGCGGTCTTGTTGTAGAGATATTCCTCGCGGTTCCACTGGAACGCGGGCTTCCACCAGGCGGTACCATCCTGTGCGAAGGCAAATTCGGTCAGCTCTTCGGCGATATTGGCGCCGTGCATGTTGGGCTGGTCGGGGAATTCGTAGCGAAATCCGACACCGTCATCGTAAATGCGGAAGGTGAGCGCGAAATCGCGCTTCAATCCGTCAGTTTCCTTGAGCCCGACCTTTAGCTCGCGATAGTGATTGCGAACCGTTCGCCATTCACCCCACGGCTGTTCCCAGGTCTGGTCGAAATCGCGGGTTTCCTGGCTGGTGATGGTCAGACGCCGGTCGATTTTGGCAACGTCGGTGAACAGGAAGCCCAGCTTCGACGGCGCGATGATCGGCGTGCGCTTTCGGGTGACCGTATAGGCGGCGCGGCCATCCTCGACAATCTTGACCGCAACGACGATGCTGCCATCGGGCGAAGTGGCGGTTACCGGCCCCGCGGTTTGCGCATCGGCGGGCAGCGCGAAGGCCAGGGTACACGCGAACGCCAGCAAGCGACCGAACTGCATCACACACTCTCCTCCACCAACAGCGCCCCGAAGGGCGGCAGCATTTCTCCGGGTGCAGCGCCGTTGACCGACACCAGCAACACTCCGCCTCCGTCCAGGTCGGCGGGCCAGACAGCCGCCGCAGCCGCGAGATTGAAGACGGCGACCACCGATTGGTCAGGCGTGCCGCGCCGGAACGCAAGGGTGCATTCGTCTGCGTGGAGCAAATCAAAATCGCCAAGACGCAGCGCTTCATTGGAGCGGCGCAGGTCAAGCAGGCGGATCGTCAGGTTGAGCAGAGAGGCCGGGTCCGCGATCTGCCGGTCCGCAGCCTGGGCCAGATTTGTCGCGCCCAGCGGAAGCCACGGCGGCGCGCTGCTGAACCCGCCGTGCTCGTCCTGCGCGGTCCACGGCATCGGCGTGCGCGCGCCGTCGCGCGACAGGGTCAGCGGCCAATTGGCGATTGCCTCGGGATCCTGCAGCTGTTCGAACGGAATGTCGATCTGGTCGAGCCCCAGTTCCTCGCCCTGATAAAGAATGATGTTCCCGCGCAGCGCGGCCAGCAGGAGCATCTTGACCCGGGCGAACGCTTCGCGGTGCTGCGGCGCGCACCAGCGCGAAATCGCCCGCGGGGCATCGTGGTTTTCGAAGGCCCAGCTCGGCCAGCCGACCCCCGCGCGATCAGGCCAGTCGCCCTGCGCCTTGGCGACCAGATTCGGGGTCAGCCGATCCGCATAGAGGAAGTCAAAGCCATAGGCGCTGTTCAGCCGGGCATCGCCGGCGGTATAGAGCTGCATCTCGCTCAGCGCCTGATCGCCGCCAACCTCGGCCATGGTGAACACCGCATCGTAGCTGTCTGCCAACGCCCGAATCCGCTCAATGAAGGCGGGAATCGCGGCGTGTGACTGGTTGTAGCGGTGCTGCTGGAAATCGAACGGCCGGGTCCGAGCCTTGCCGTCGTCCGGTGCGGGCGGATTGTCGGTAAAGGCCGGGTCGTGCATCGCGAAGTTCAGCGCATCGAGCCGGAATCCGTCGACGCCGCGATCAAGCCAGAACCGGGCCACCCCCAGCAAAGCCTCCTGCACCGCGCCAAGGTGACAATTGAGCTGCGGCTGGCCGGACAGGAAATTGTGCAGATAATACTGCCCGCGGCGCGCGTCCCAGGTCCAGGCCGGGCCGCCGAACACCGACTGCCAGTTGCACGGCGGTGAACCATCGGCCTTCGGGTTGGCCCAGACGTACCAATCCGCCTTGGCGTTGGTGCGGCTGGTCCGGCTTTCGGCAAACCAGGCGTGCAGGTCCGAGGTGTGCGCATAGACCTGATCGATCATCACCTTGATACCCAGCGCATGGGCGCGCGCGATCAGGGCATCGAAATCGGCCAGCGCGCCGAAGATCGGATCGACGTCGCAGTAGTCGGCAACATCGTACCCGAAGTCCTTCATCGGCGAGGTGAAAAACGGCGAAAGCCAGATCGCGTCGACCCCCAGCGCGGCGATATGATCAAGTCGCGCGGTCACCCCCGGCAGGTCGCCAATCCCGTCGCCGTTGGTGTCGAGATAGCTGCGCGGATAGACCTGATAGATCGCCGCCCCGCGCCACCAGGGGTTGGCGGTGGTCAGGCGTTCGGCGGCTTCGATGCGGGACAGGCGATTCATGGGGAGAACGACAGACCTATTCCTTGGCCGCGCACACGGCGAAGCCCAGCGGGGGGAGGGTTACGGAAACGCTGCCCGGAGCGTCGGCAGCGGGTGAACACTGACCGGCAAGCGAGGTGAAAGTCAGACTGCGCGGCTCGACCGCGATCCGCTGCGTAACCGGCGCGGTCGAAGTGTTGAAGGCGACAACCACTTCCTGTCCGGTCTCGGGATCGATCCGCGATACGGCATAGAGCCCCGGCTTGTCCGAGAACGCGCGGCTGATCGTCGCTCCGCCATGGAGCGCCGGCGTGGCCTTGCGGACTTCGGCCAGAGCTGCCACCTCGCGATAGAGCGGGTGGGCCTTGTCAAAGTTCGCCAGCGCAGTCGTCGCAGCCGTCCCGATCAGATCGTTGTCATTGTAGACCGCGACCTTCGAGGAGAACATGTCCTCGCGCGCCAATTGATCGTTGCCGTCCGAGACGAAGCCCTGCTCGTCGCCATAGTAGATCACCGGCACCCCGCGCAACGTCATCATCATGGCGTGGCCCAGCATGACCCGGTCGAGCAGTTCGTCCTCGCCGATCCCCGGATTGGCCTGCTTCACGAACATCGAAAAGCGTCCGAAATCGTGGTTGCCAAGGAAGGTCGGCAGGGCCAGCGCTCCGGCCTCACCGCCCTGATAGAGCGCGTCATCTTCGAACAGCCGTGCCAGCACATCGGTGCCAGCCTTGCCCGAGACGACCTTCTGAGCTGCCGCGGCAAAGGCCATGTCGAGGGTCGATGGCAGGTCCGCGATCCGGGTCCAGCGCGCCAGCAGCGCCGGATCGACATCGCCGGTCGCCACTTCGCCGAAGATGTGGAAATTGGGAATGCCCCGGGCCTTGGCGCGGGCCAGCATGGCCGGCACGAAGGCCCGCCAGAATTCCGGATTGACGTGGCGGGCGGTATCGATGCGGAAACCGTCGATACCGTATTTGTCGATCCAGTCGCCGTAGATCTCGATCATCCCGGCCACCACCCGCGGGTGTTCGGTCGCCAGATCGTCGAGGCCGACGAAATCCCCGTAGAGCGCGCTCTCGCCCACCCAGTTCGAATTGCCGCGGTTGTGGTAATAAGCTGGATCGTTGAGCCAGGCCGGAGTCTTGGCCTTTTCCTCGCCCTTGGGAACGAAGGGGGCAAAGGCAAACGACGGATCGGTCAGCCGCGCCCAGTTGTCAGCGCGCGGATCGCCGTCCCCGGCAAAGCCCGGATTGATCGCCGCGCCGCCAATCCCGCCCCGCCGCGAAAACGGATAGTCGGCCTTGCCGCGATAGGCATAGTCGCCCCCGTCGCGGTACTGGATCACATCGGCGGTGTGGTTGGCGATGATGTCCATATAGACCTTCATCCCCCGCGCGTGGGCGGCATCGACGAAGGCCTTGAAATCGGCATTGCTGCCGTAATGCGGGTCGACGCTGGTGAAATCGGTGATCCAGTACCCGTGGTAGCCCGCGCTTTCCTGCCCCTTGGGGCCCTGCACCGGCTTGTTCTTGAACACCGGCCCGACCCAGATCGCACTGGCCCCCAGCCCCTGGATATAGTCCAGCCGCTTCACCAGCCCCTTGAGGTCGCCGCCATGATAGAACCCCTTGGCCGCAGGATCGAACCCGGTCCGGAGCCGGTCCCCTTTGAGCCCGCCCTTGTCGTTCGTCGGATCGCCGTTCTCGAACCGGTCGGGCAGCACGAAATAGACCACTTCCTGCTCGGGCGTGCGGGCGCGATAGTCGGTGACGGGAGGGGCGGGC
>JABFRE010000133.1 GCA_013141325.1 Novosphingobium sp. | reverse complement strand
GCGTAAACCGGAGTGGACGATGCGGTACCAGCGGAGCGATCGGGGCCTGCTCCTCGCCCGTCAGGCGGCGCAGCGCAGTCACCGCCTGCGCCCCGAAGCGCGCGGCGAGGGCGGGGGAGGGGCGCGCCGCGAGGGCGCCGATGGTCTTCAGCCCGGCGCGCTGCAGGGCGCGGGTCGCCTCATCTTCCAGCCCCAGTGCGATTACCGGCAACGTGCGAATGGCGCAGGCTTCATCGCGGATCGGCAGCGGGGCATGGCGGGCCAGCGCCTGGGCGGCTTCGGGGGTGGCGGCGCAGGCCAGCCTGAGCGTCATGCCGATCCCGGCCAGCGCGTCCTTGATCTGCACCGCCAGCCCTGCTTCGCCGCCAAACAGATGCGCCGCCCCGGTGATGTCGATCGTGATTCCGTCGGGCGTTACCGGCGTGACCTGCGGCGACCAGCGCAGGCAGCGGCGGGCCAGCCGGTCCAGCCAGTGGCGATCCGCATCGGCGTCCATTTCGGCCACGACCAGGCCGGGTTCGCGCGCCCGGGCATCGGCCAGGGTCAGCCCCGGCGCGAGGCCGAGCGCCTGGGCACACGGATCGACCGCGCAGAGAACCAGGGCGCCCTTGACCTTGGCGGTAAAGACCAGCGGGGCGTCAGGCGGCCTGCCGGTGGGCGCGGAGCAGCGATCCGGTTGCTGGATCCGCAGCCGGTCGGCGGGCAGGAACGGGAACCACAGCGCCAGATAGCGCCGCGTCCCGGAATATGCGTTGGTCACGATCCCACTCCAGCCGCCAGCGCAGGCCGCTTGGCCCCGATCTCTGGCGGAGCAATTCAAGGTCAAAGGTCGGCCGGCCCGGCGCCCGCCCGGGCAGGGCCTGCGAAGGGGCGGACGAAACCTGCCAGCGGGTCTGCGCGGCGCTGGCCAAGGGCATGGCATCGATCCGCAGCAGGAACAGCGGCACCCCCGATTTTTCAGCCGCCAGCACCAATCGTCGGCTGGCGGTCCGGTCCAGTTCGCGCAGCGTCCCCCAGCTTTCCACCACCACCGCGCCCAGCCCGGCGCAGCGCAGGGCATCGGCGGCCGTGCGCAGCAGCGCCGCGCCATCGGCCACCACCCCGAACAGCCCGTATCCCGGTGCCCCGCCCAGTTCCGCCCAGCCGCTTGCCTGAAGCACGCCTCCCCGCCCGGCCGCGCGGTGCGAGCGCAGCCACAGCAGCGTCCGGACCTCATCCGTCATGCCTATCGTCAGTGTGGCGGCGAATCCTGCCGCCGCTGCCGCATCGCCCGCGTCCGCGGCATAGATTTCGTGAACGCAGCCGTGGGCCAGCCCGCCGCCCAGCGCCCCGTCCAGCGAAGCAATTCCGCTTATCCAGCGGGGCGGCGACGGATTGTGGCCGAAGGTATCGGTTTGCGGGGTGCAGGCGAATCGCATATGTTCTCTTTATGTTCCATATGGCGTTACGGTCAAGCACGGCGATGCGCTGCAACGCCCGCCTGTCATCAGGGCCTAAGGCTCGGACGCGTGTACAGGCGGGTTAAACAGGTGGCGCTTGGTGCGCGCGCCATCCTCGGTATGATTGAGCCAGGCGACCGCCATTCCAACAGCCGCAAAGGCGAAGAAAACATAGCGCATGGTTTGCTCCATCGGCGTGCTTTCCCCTGGTCTCCTCTGCGCATAGCCCGAACCGGTGAAGCGCCGGTTAGGCAATTGCCCTTGCCGACACGGTTAAGGCGTTAAGCCTGTTTCGCACAGTCAGGCGCGCAGGTCCCGCCATTCGGGATGGCGGCGGAACGCGGCATCGACATAACTGCATTCGGGATCGATCCGGAAACCCTGGGCCCGCGCATCCGCAACCAGCGCCTCGACCAGCCGCGCCGCCACTCCGCGCCCGCCGATTTCGGGGGGAACCGTGGTGTGATCGGCCACCCGCGCCGCGCCGCGGCGAACCCAGGTCAGGCGCCCTACGGCACGGCTTCCGGCGACATGGGCGCGGTATTCGCCCGCTGCCTCGTCGCCGTGGCGGGTGATGGTAACCTCGGTCATCGGCCAGCTCCTGCTTGACGGGGCGCCCCTGCGCCCGCCATGCATCATGGCGATGCAGTTCCTGTCCGACAATGCCGCCGCAGTCCATCCCGCGCTGTGGGAGGCGATGGCCCGCGCAGATACGCCGGACGCACCCTATGATGGCGATGCGCTCAGCCAGCGGCTCGATACAGCCTTTTCGGACCTGTTCGGCCGGCCTTGCGCCGTGCTGTGGGTGGCCACCGGCACGGCGGCGAACTGTCTGGCGCTGGCCACCATGGTTCCGCCCCACGGCGGGGTGATCTGCCACCGCGAAGCCCATATCGAAGTCGACGAGTGCGGCGCACCCGGGTTCTACACCCATGGGGCCAAGCTGATGCTGGTCGAGGGCGAGGGAGCGAAGCTGGCCCCTGCCGCAATCGCCGCGCAGCTCGCGGGGATTCGCGGCGACGTTCACCAGGTCCAGGCCCATGCCGTTTCGGTAACTCAGGCCAGCGAGTATGGCCGGGCCTATTCCCCCGACGAGATGGCTGCCCTCGCCGCGCTGGCCGAGACAAACGGGCTGCGGCTGCACGTTGACGGCGCGCGGTTTGCCAACGCCGTGGCCCATCTCGGCTGCACGCCGTGGGAGGCCTGCCAGGGCGCCGACGCGCTGAGCTTTGGCTGCGTCAAGAACGGGGGCATGAATGCCGAGGCGATCGTGTTCTTCGATTCCGCGCTAGCCGATGTCGCGCGCTATCGGCGCAAGCGGGCGGGGCATCTGCAATCCAAGGGACGCTATATGGCGGCACAGCTGCTGGCCATGCTGGCGGGCGATCTGTGGCTGGCCAATGCCCGCGCCGCCAACGCATCCGCCCGGCACATCGCGGCGGCAGCGGGCGGGCGGCTGCTCCACCCGGTCGAGGCCAACGAGCTGTTCCTGCGCGTGACGGCAGCCGAGCGCGGCGCGCTGCGTGCGCAAGGCTTCGTCTTCTACGATTGGGGTGACGATGCCGCCCGGCTGGTCACCGCCTGGAACAGCGATCCCGCCCATGTCGAGGCTCTGGCCCGCGCGATTGCCGCACTGTGAGCGCCCCGCCGGTCCACCGCGCCCGCGCGATCGGGGCCTTTGTGCTGGTGACGCTGATCTGGGGATCGACGTGGCTGGTGATCAAGGACCAGATCGGGGCGATTGCCCCAGCCTGGGCGGTGACCGGGCGTTTTACCCTGGCGGCGCTTGGCATGTTCGCGCTCGCGCTGGCACGGGGCGAAAAGCTGGCGTTGCCGGGCCAGACCATGGCCTTTGCCGCCGTTCTGGGCCTGTGCCAGTTCTTTGCCAATTTCCAGCTGGTCTACCGCGCCGAACAGCACATCACATCGGGGCTGGTCGCGGTGATCTTCGCGCTGCTGCTGGTTCCCAACACGCTGTTCGCGCGGCTGTTCGTGGGCGCGGAGGTCAGCCGGCGGTTCCTGTTTGGTTCGGTGGTGGCGATGGCGGGAATCGCGCTGCTGATGCTGCACGAATACCGTGCGGCGCCTGCTGGCGGCTCGGCGGTGATGATCGGCATCGCCCTGACCGGGCTTGCGGTGCTCTGCGCCTCAACCGCCAACGTGATGCAGGCCGCGCAGATTGCCCGGCGCACCAACACGCTGGCGCTGATCGCCTGGGCGATGGCGGCGGGGGCAGCCGCCGATGCAGTCTATGCCTGGGCGAGCGTCGGGGCGCCGACCTTCGATCTGGGCGTGCGCCAGATCGCCGGTATCGTCTATCTGGCGATCATGGGTTCGGTCGTCACCTTCCCGCTCTATTTCACGCTGATCCGCGAATGGGGGCCGGGTCCGGCGGCCTATTCCAGCGTGCTGATCCCGGTTGTGGCGATGGGGCTCTCAACCCTGTTCGAGGGCTATCGCTGGTCGGCGCTGGCGGGCGGCGGCGCTGTGTTGGCTATGATCGGCCTGCTGATCGCACTTTCACCAAAACAGGCGCTCAGTCCTTCGCGAAAGGTCGGATAGCGCGGCTGCCACCCCAGCACGCGCTTGGCCTTGCCGTTGGCGATACGGCGGTTCTCGGCATAAAAGGCGCGGGCCATCGGGGAGAGGTCTACCGCGTCGAGCGACTGGAGCGGCGGCGGCTCCAGCCCGAGCAGACGGCAGGCCTCCTCAATCACTGCGTTCTGGCTGCACGGCAGGTCGTCGGCAAGGTTGTAGGCTCCGGGCGGGGCCTCCAGTACCGCCACAGCCGCGCTGACGATGTCATCGACATGGATTCGGCTGAACACCTGACCGGGCAGCGCGATGCGGTGGGCCCTGCCCTCGCGCACCCGCTCGAGCGCGGAGCGTCCCGGCCCGTAGATCCCGGGAAGCCGCAGCACCCGTGCGCCGCGCGCCAGCCAGGCGGCATCCGCCTCGGCCCGGGCGGTGCGGCGCCCGGTGCCGGTGGGAGCCGTCTCGTCCACCCAGGCCCCGCCGGTATCGCCATAGACGCCGGTGGCGGAAAGGTAGGTTAGGCCCTTGCCTGCCAGTGCCGGGCCGTAGCGTTCCAGCACCGGATCGCCATCGACGCCGGGCGGGACCGAGCTCAGCACCTGGTCACTGTCGGCCAGCGCGATGCGGACCGAACCGTCGTCATCGAAGGACAGTGTGCCATGGCGCCCGGTGGACACCACTTCCCAACCTTCCGTCTGGGCGGCTGCGGCGATCCGGGCAGCGGTGTAGCCAAGGCCGAAGATGAACAGGCGTTTCATTCTTCCGCTCATAGCGGCAGCCGCAGCCTGAGGGCAGCCGGTAAATTCGGTGCTTCGCAACCGCTGCCTAACGGCTAGATAGGGCCCATGGACATTTCCTCGACTCCCCCCGCCCCCCAGGTCATCCGACGCGAAGAGTACCAGCCGCCCGCCTGGCTGGTATCCGACGTTGCCCTCGATTTCGCGCTCGGGCTGGAGCAGACCCGGGTTGAAGCGCGGCTGGACGTCCGGCGCAATCCCGGCGGCAGCGGCGATCCGGTGCTGCGGCTGAAGGGCGACGGAATCGCAGCGGAGGCTGTCCGCGTCGATGGTGCGGCAACCAACGCCTGGCGGATGGACGGGAGCGATCTGCTGATCGACCTGCCTGGCGATGCCCACCAAGTGGCGGTGGAAACCGTCATCCATCCGGCTGCCAACAGCCAGCTGATGGGGCTCTATGCTTCAAACGGAATGCTTTGCACCCAGTGCGAGGCCGAAGGATTCCGCCGCATCACCTTCCACCCCGACCGGCCCGATGTGCTCTCGATCTACCGGGTGCGGATGGCGGGGCCGAAGGCGCAGTTTCCGGTGCTGCTGTCCAACGGCAACTGCACCGCGCAGGGCGATGGTCCTGACGGAATACATTGGGCCGAATGGCATGATCCGTGGCCCAAGCCGAGCTATCTCTTCGCGCTGGTTGCGGGCGATCTGGTGGCGAACCATGACAGCTTCACCACCTGTTCGGGCCGCAGGGTAGACCTCAACATCTGGGTCCGTGATGGCGATCAGGACCGCACCCATCACGCGATGCAGGCGCTGAAGGATTCGATGAAATGGGACGAGGAGGTGTTCGGGCGCGAATACGACCTCGATCTGTTCAACATCGTCGCGGTCAGCGATTTCAACATGGGGGCGATGGAGAACAAGGGGCTCAACGTCTTCAACACCCGCTACATCCTGGCCGATCCCGATACGGCGACCGACATGGATTATGACGGGATCGCCGGGGTCGTTGCCCACGAATACTTCCACAACTGGTCGGGCAACCGCGTCACCTGCCGCGACTGGTTCCAGCTCAGCCTGAAGGAAGGTTTCACCGTCCTGCGCGATCAGCTGTTCAGCCAGGACATGGGCTCCGAGGCGGTCAAGCGGATCGAAGATGTGCGGGTGCTGCGTTCGGCACAGTTTCCAGAGGATTCGGGGCCACTGGCCCATCCGATCCGGCCCGATGCCTATCAGGAGATCAGCAACTTCTACACCGCGACGGTCTATAACAAGGGCGCCGAGGTGATCCGGATGCTGCGGACGCTGACCGGCGCCGAACGGTTCCGCAACGGCACCGACCTCTACTTCAATCGCCACGACGGAGAGGCGGCGACTTGCGAGGACTTCATCGCTGCAATCGAGGACGGCGCGGGTATCGATCTTACGCAGTTCCGGCTTTGGTATTCGCAGGCCGGCACGCCCCGGGTCGAGGCGCAGCTGACCCACAGCGGCACCACCGCCAAGTTGACGCTGACTCAGACCGTGCCGCCGACCCCGGGCCAGGATGCCAAGCAGCCGATGGTGATCCCTCTGCGACTGGCGCTGTTCGACCGCGCGACCGGAGCGCACGGGGGCGAGCAGCTGGTCGTGCTGAGCGAAGCTCAAGCGGAGTTCAGCTTTGCCGGATTCGCCTCGCGCCCGGTGTTGTCGATCAATCGCAGCTTCTCGGCCCCGGTCGCGCTCGATGCAGGATTGACCAGCGCCGATCTGGTGTTCCTGGCCGCTCGCGATGACGATCCCTTTGCCCGTTACGAGGCGTTGCAGCAGCTGGTGGTTCAGCATCTGGTCGCGCTGGTCAGCGGCGGCACTCTGTGCGAGGCCGATCGCGATGCCGGGCGCGAGGCGATCGGTCAGGCGCTGGCGGCGGTGATTGCCGATCCGGCGCTCGACGATCTGATGCGCGGCGAACTGCTGATTCTGCCGGGCGAAACCTACCTGGCCGAGCAGCTTGCCGTGGTCGATCCCGGCGCGATCCATGCCGAGCGCGAGGCGCTCAAGGCCTGGCTTGGTGCGCAGCTCAAGGATCAGTTGGCCGCGCTGCACACCCGGGCCAGCGCGGTGTCCTACAGCCTGTCGGCCCAGGCGCGCGGCAGCCGCAAGCTCAAGACTCAGGCGTTGGTCTATCTGGCCGCAGGCGCACCCGAACTGGCCGCGCGAATGGCTGCCGCCCAGTTCGACGCGGCCGACAACATGACCGATCGGCAAGGCGCGCTGATGGTGCTGGCCGGGCTGGAGACACCGCTGCGCGCGGATAAGCTGGCCGCATTCCACGCCCGCTATGCCGGCAACGCGCTGGCGATCGACAAGTGGTTCTCGCTTCAGGCCGGATCGCTCCATCCAAGGGTGGTCGAACAGGTCAAGGCGCTTGCTGCCCACCCCGATTTCACTCTGCACAATCCTAACCGGGTCCGCGCGCTCTACATGGCCTTCACCGCACCGCACGCCTTCCACGCGGCGGACGGCGAGGGTTACCGGATGATCGCCGATCTGATTCTCGCGCTCGATCCGCTCAACGCGCAGACCGCGGCGCGCTTTGTCGCTCCGCTCGGCCGCTGGCGGCGGATCGAGCCGCAGCGTTCGGCGCTGATGCGCGCCGAGCTGGAGCGGATCGCCGCTGCGCCGGGGCTGTCGAAGGACACCTTCGAACAGGTGAGCAAGAGCCTTGGCTGAGCCGGTTGAAGTCTTCCGCGCGGCGGCGTTGGACGGCATGGCCCACGGCTTCCTCGGCCGGCGCGGGGGCGTGTCGGGCGGGGTGATCGCCGGGCTCAACGCCGGGTTGGGTGCGGGTGATGACGACGCTGCGGTGCGGCGCAACCGGGCGCTGGCGGTGGAGGCGGTTCTGCCGGGCGCGCGGCTGGCAACGGTCTATCAGGTTCACTCGCCGATCTGCGTTGCCGCTACGACGCCCTGGCCTGATGCCGAACGGCCCCAGGCCGATGCGCTGGTCACCGACCGGCCGGGGCTGCTGCTGGGCGTGGTCACGGCAGACTGCGCCCCGGTGCTGCTCGCGGACCGCGCGGCGGGGGTGATCGGCGCGGCCCATGCCGGATGGAAGGGCGCGGTTGGCGGGGTAACCGATGCGACCCTGGCCGCGATGGAGACACTCGGCGCCCGCCGCGCAGACATCGTCGCGGCGATCGGCCCCTGCATCGCGCAGGCCAGCTACGAGGTGGACGTTGCGTTCCACGAGGGTTTCTGTGCAAGCGATCCAGCCAATGCGCGGTTCTTTGCGGCGGGCCGGGCTCAGCATTTCCAGTTCGATCTGGAGGCCTACGTCGCCCACCGGCTCGAAAGCGCAGGCGTTGGCACGGTCGAGCGGCTCGGGCTCGACACCTACCCCGATCCCGACCGGTTCTATTCGTTCCGCCGCGCGACCCACCGGAGCGAGGCCACCTACGGCCGGCAGATCGCGCTGATCGGCCTCTGATCCACGCCTTTCCCAACCGTGCGCAAAGTGCAACCGCCTGTGAAAAATTGGCAGTTGGCAGCGCCCTGCTTCGCGTCTATCAGGCGCGCCAAATCGTTCATGCGCCCGGTCTCTTGCCGTGCGCGCGCGGTTGGCCTACGGGCAATCGGGGGGCATCATCGGGGCGCTTCCCGCACAGGGTTTAGGGACGGTTTCCTCTGGCAGGCGAACGAGTCGCCGCCGCAGGAAACGGAATTGAACAGGATTGGTTCGACCATGGATCACGATGCTGGCACCGACGCTCCGGCCGTCCTTGACGGTGAGGGTGTGCGGCGGCGCGATTTCATTAACATTGCCGCCGTGAGCGCAGCCGGTGTCGGCGGGCTGACGGTGCTTTATCCGCTGATCAGCCAGATGGCCCCTTCGGCCGACGTGCTGGCCGAAAGTTCGACCGAGGTCGATATAAGCGCGATCCAGCCGGGCCAGGCGATCAAGACCGTGTTCCGCAAGCAGCCGGTCTTCGTGCGCAACCTGACCGCTGGCGAAATCGAAGCGGCCAACGCGGTCGATGCCGCGTCGCTGCGCGATCCGCAGACCTTGAAGGAACGGACCAAGGAAGGCCACGAAAACTGGCTGATCACCATGGGCGTGTGCACCCACCTCGGCTGCATTCCGATGGGCCCGTTCGATGGCGGCACGGTGCTGGGCGAATTCGGCGGGTACTTCTGCCCCTGCCACGGCTCGCATTACGATACCGCCGCGCGCGTCCGCAAGGGCCCGGCTCCCAAGAACCTCGAGGTTCCGGAGTACGAATTCACCTCCGACACTGTCGTGAAGATCGGCTGAGGTAGACTGCAATGAGCTTCCCCTGGGCAAACGAATACAAGCCGAGCCACCCCTTCATGGTGTGGATGGACGAAAAGCTGCCTCTGCCGCGGCTGGTCTACAACGCGGTCGGCGGCGGCTATGAAGTGCCGCGCAACATCAACTACATGTGGAACTTCGGGTTCCTGGCCGGGCTGTGTCTGGTGATCCAGATCGTCACCGGTGTGGTGCTGGCGATGCATTACGGCGGCAACACCGCAGTGGCCTTCGATTCGACCGAGCACATCATGCGCGACGTCAACTGGGGCTGGATGCTGCGCTATGGCCATGCCAACGGCGCCGCAGCCTTTTTTGCGGTGATCTATCTCCACATCTTCCGCGGCTTCTATTACGGGTCGTACAAGGCCCCGCGCGAGATGATCTGGCTGCTGGGCGTGGTGATCTTCCTGCTGATGATGGCCACCGCCTTCATGGGCTATGTCCTGCCCTGGGGCCAGATGTCCTATTGGGCGGCGCAGGTCATCACCGGGCTGTTCAGCGCGATCCCGCTGATTGGTGATCCGCTCAAGGAATGGCTGCTGGGCGGATTTGCGCCGGGTAACGCCACTCTCAACCGCTTCTTCTCGCTGCACTTCCTGCTGCCCTTCGTGATCCTGGGCGTGGTCATCCTTCACGTCTGGGCCCTGCACATTCCGGGCTCGTCGAACCCCACCGGGGTCGAAGTGAAGAGCGAGAGCGATACTCTGCCGTTCTATCCCTACTTCGTCGCCAAGGACGGGTGGACGATCGGCGTGTTCATGCTGATCTACGGCGCCTTCGTGTTCTTCATGCCGAACGCGCTGGGCCATCCGGACAATTACATTCCGGCCAACCCGATGCAGACCCCGGCGCATATCGTGCCCGAGTGGTATTTCTGGCCGTTCTACGCGATCCTGCGCAGCTTCACGCAGAACTTCCTGATGTTCGATGCCAAGCTGCTGGGCGTGCTGGCGATGTTCGCGGCAATCCTGGTCTGGTTCTTCCTGCCGTGGCTCGACAAGTCGCCGGTCCGTTCGGCCACCTATCGCCCGCTCTACCGCAAGTTCTTCTGGGCGCTGGTGATCGATGTGCTGATCCTGGGTTACCTGGGCGGTATGCCGGCCGAACAGCCCTACATCCTGATCGCGCAACTCGCGACGATGTACTATTTCCTTCACTTCCTGGTGATCGTGCCGATCGTGTCTTCGATCGAACGGCCCGAACCGCTGCCCTTCTCGATCACCGAGAGCGTGCTGGGCACCGACGGTCAGGCCCACCTTGGCCCGCAGGGCTGAACCGGCGCCAGAGCGAAAGAGAGACCCATGATCCGCATCATCTCCATCTTTGTCGGCCTGTTCTTCACGGCCAGCCTGCTCTGGTCGCTGACCTGGGATACGATCCAGCTTGGCAAGGACGGGCTGCCGCACACGGCCGCTGCCGCCTATGGCGAGCACCCCAAGAAGCTGGCCCTGGCCAGCGATGGTCCGTTCGGCAAGTTCGACACGGCCCAGCTGCAGCGCGGCTTCGCGGTCTATCAGGGGGTCTGCGCCAGCTGCCACTCGCTTCAGCACGTGTCCTTCGGCAGCCTTGAAGCGCTGGGGTACAACCCGGCCGAAGTGAAGGCGATTGCCGCCAAGGCGACGATCAATGCCAAGGATCCGCTGAGCGGGGAAATGAAGGATCGCCCGGGCCTGCCCGCCGACCATTTTCCGCCGGTGGTCTATGCCGACAAGGGCGCTCCGCCCGACCTTTCGCTGATCACCAAGGCGCGCCACGGCGGACCGGCCTATATCTATTCGCTGTTGACCGGGTACGAGGCTGAACAGCCGGCTGCGCTGGTCAAGCATTTCCCCGATGCCAAGACGCCTGAGGGGATGTATTTCAACCCCTATTTCGG